>NZ_KV797496.1:0-1860 GCF_001809385.1 Staphylococcus sp. HMSC055C03 | reverse complement strand
TTACGCGTGAGCAATTTGAGGAGTGGTGGCAACTTTATGATAAAAAACTAGACAAAAAGAAAGCTGCATCACTATTCAAGTCAGCACTAAAAAAACATGACTTCGATACTATCATGAACGGTACTAGAGAATATCTGAAAACAATTACTAATAAACAATATCAAAAGTACCCTAAAACATTCCTAGGACAAGAAAGTTATTTAAATGACTTTACACAAGAAACAGTACCAAACGGAATGGATCAACTAGAGCGAATGAAATACGACCCTAGTTATTGGGAGGAATAAAATGCAATCATTTTCAAATATTATGCAAGGAAGCAGACTTAAGAAAAATATAGTCGAAGAAGAGCATGGACTTAAATGTGAAAGTTGCGGCAGAACTTATGACTATTACAAGTTCAGCAATGGTCAGGAATTTAGACATGGTTGTGATTGCTCAATGATTGAAGCTGGTAAAGAAGCTACTAAAAAAAGACAGCAACGTAAAATAGACGACTCATTCAATCAATCTACAATTAATCCATCTATTAAAGATGCAACAGTTAATAACTATATTCCTAACAATGAGTCGCAAGTAAAAGCTAAGCAAACTGCAATAGAATATGTTCAAAGTTTTACGACAGAAAAAGACAAAATGAAGTCTATTCTTTTTAGAGGAAGCTATGGGACAGGTAAATCGCATTTAGCTTATGCTATTGCAAAAGCAATTAAAAATAAAGGTTATAAGGTTGCTTATATGCAGATACCCGATTTGATGGATAGAATTAAAGCAACATATAACAATCAATCCTATCAAACATTTGATGAACTTAAAATACAATTAATCAATTTAGACTTATTAGTGTTGGATGACATAGGTGTTAGCAATAGTGATCATGATTTAGGAAAGCTATACACGATTGTTAACAATAGACAGAATAAAAATAATATATTTACTACTAATTTTAAAGAGTCGGAACTTAATCAAAATGTACATTGGCATAGGATTAATTCAAGAATGAAAAAAGGGAGCCGTAAAGTAAATGTTATCGGCGATGATTACAGGGAGCGAGATGCATGGTGATGTTAACCAAAGATTATATCGTACGTCATCTTAACTGCAGTTCAGTATTTGCAGAGATGATGATTACACAAGCACAGGGCAACGCTGATAGATTGTACGACTTATTCCTATACCAATGTAAAAAACGGAGTACAACGCCCGCTGTGCGTCAAATAGAGGTGTCTTATGGAGATAGAAATTAAATTCAACGAAACACATAAAGCACCTATGGCTTCACCAAGACCCAGATTTGCGAATAGAGGAAAATATGTACAAACCTATATGCCTGCAACTTATACGGCACATAAAGCTTTTATACAAAAGCAGATGCCTAAGGCTATGTTGGAAAACAACTTAATAGTCACGATAGAGTTTTTATTCAATCCACCACAAAGTTGGAGTAATAAGAAAAGGTTAGCAATGATAGGACAGTACAAGCGAACTAAGCCAGATATAGACAACTTGATCAAGACTGTATTAGACGCTGCAAACAAACATCTATGGAAAGACGATAACCAAATTGTAGAGGTCAGAAGTTTTAAAAAGTATGCAGATGAATCGAAGATTGTCATGTCTGTGACGGAGGTTGGTTAGATGCGAGAAGAAACAATGCGTATGCAATATACGATTACGTTTGAAAAAGATATTCCTGTACTGCTAAAGAAACATGAAGATTTAGCAGATGTAGAAGAACAAGTAATCGAAGGTATATTCAGAAACGCAAAAGAGCATATAGATGGCGAAATTAAAGAAATCGATAATATCGAGTGGAGGTACTAATCATGGGAAAATTTATTTATAAAGGTGAAACGATTG
>NZ_KV797495.1:0-15326 GCF_001809385.1 Staphylococcus sp. HMSC055C03 | reverse complement strand
AATTAATGCAATGTTTTTTCCTTTAAGTGTTTGTTGCTCAATACCGGCGTATTTCGCACGTTTCAAATCCTCTGAAAGGTTTAATAAATATTCTACTTCTTTTTGGCTGAAATCTAATAATGTTAGGAAATGTCTGTTTCTTAAGTTTTGCATTCTACTACAACTCCTCTTTGTGATATATTACACCTTCATTATAAGTGACTTATTTTTCAAGACAATGAAATAAATATAGTTTTAAAAAACTTTACAGAACTCTAATTATTCCTAAATAATTGCGATTCTATAATTTTGAAAATTAGGTTTTAATTGTAATCTGCTTCTTGTGGTTAGAAATAAAGGTGTGAGACATTGGTTTTGATTTATTATACACTATAACGAATAAAAATGCGTAATTATTCATAAAAAAGCACACTTTTTCAAAAAAGTGTGTTAGAAATGCTCCATTTTCAGAATGTGCGTAATAATATCGTCGATTTTGTGCATGACTTCGTGCGTTGTACGATCAACGATTTTATAATGCCTCGAGCTTAAATCTAAAGTACGTATTTGACCGACATCGACAGTACCCTTAATTCGATGTTCCATAGTATGTAGTTCAACATCAGTAGGATACTTAACAGCTCTACTTGTAATAGGAGAAACCCATACTAAACCTGTCTTTTGATTGAATTCATTTCTGCTTAGAACGACACAAGGTCTATATTTACCTTTCTCGCGACCAAGTGTGGGATTCAGATTAACTTCTATAATTTGATATTGTTTTACCATTGCTCACGCTCCGATGCTTCGCCCCATTCATGCGTTTTGTAATCTGAGTAATCGCCGCCCTGTTGAAAGAAACGGTTCCACTCTTTAGTAAAATCTTCATGGTTTACTTTTTTTAAAACGATAGTATCGTTGATTATTTCGTGAACTAATTGATCTCCAGGTTTTAAATTTAAAGATTCTATCACAGTATCAGGCAATGTAACGGCATGACCTTGTTCAGTTTTGAAAATTCGTGCATGTTCTTCTGACATAAATAACACCTCTTCAGACTTATCATATCTTATTTAACTTAAAATCGGCAGAAATAATGTTGGATTTATTATAAAGTGTAGATTGAATCTTATTAATAATAAAGAAATAGTTTAGAATAGAAAGAAACAAGTGCTAAAGAGGAGGTGTACAAGATGTTGGGAATACTAAGTGTGTTGTGTTTTATTATATTTATAATTTACATAGCCATGTTTGTCTTTTTATGGATAAAAGGTAACCAGAAGAAAGCAGCAGGTATCATTGCTTTAGTAGCAATTATTTTAAGTATGATGTTCTTTGGAATGTCTGAACCAGATACAAAGCCTGAAACAACGAATAATCAAACTGCAGATACAACACAAGATCAATCAAAAGACGAATCGAAAGATACACAAAAAGACAATCAGTCAGAACAACCTAAAGCAGCTCCGAAATCAGAACAAGAATCGGACAATGGCCAAAAGAAAGAAACGAGTGAACCTAAATCTGAACCGCAAACACAACCTAATGGTTTAGTTAGAGAAGAAGTTGAATTCACACGTCCTGTAGATGGAGATACAGTAAGATTGAGATATGAAGGAAAAGAATCTGCCTTCAGATTATTGTTGATTGATACACCGGAGACGAAACATCCTAGAAAAGGCGTAGAACCATATGGTAAAGAAGCGTCTGATTTTACCAAGAATATGTTGATGCATGCTTCTAAGGTTGAAGTTGAGTTTGATAAGGGCGGTAAGACAGATAAATATGGCAGATATCTAGCATATGTCTATGCCGATGGTGTGATGGTAAATGATGCATTAGTCAGACAAGGTTTAGCAAAAGTGGCTTATATTTATCCGCCAAGTGTTACGTATTTAGACCAATTACAAGAGAGTCAACGTTTAGCGCAACAGGAGCATCTGAATATTTGGAGTGGTAACGTCCCAGAAAATAATTATCAAAGTAGCCTGCCGTCAGGCTCCCAAGGAACTCAAAATCATTCACAAAACAGTGCGTCTCAAAATAGAGGAACGAAGTATTATGCTAACTGTACAGAATTGAGAAAAGACTATCCTGGAGGAGTGTCTAAAGATCATCCGGCTTATAGAGATAAAATGGATGGAGATAAAGATGGATGGGCATGTGAGATAAATTAATGGGTATGAAAAAAGTAGAATTCGTTTGAATTCACATAATAAAAATGATTGTAAAAAGTAAATGGCTATGCTATAATTCTTGATTGTGAGTAATGAAAATTATTCCTTGCTTACTCCAATTGAGAGTAAGCCGTATAGTCCACGAGGAGGTGCAGATAAAAATGAGAACATATGAAATTATGTACGTTGTTCGTCCAAACATTGAAGACGAAGCGAGAAAAGCATTAGTTGAACGTTTCAAAAATATTTTAACTAACGACGGTGCTGAAATCATTGAAGAAAAAGATTGGGGCAAACGTCGCCTTGCTTACGAAATCGACGATTTCAAAGAAGGTTTCTACAACATTGTACGTATCAACACTGAAAACAGTGAAGCTACAGATGAATTCCAACGTTTAGCAAAAATCAATGACGATATCATTCGTTATATGGTTATTCGCGAAGACGAAGATAAGTAAAAACAGAATGGGGGCGTTTAAATGATTAACAGAGTTGTATTAGTAGGCCGTTTAACTAAGGATCCTGAATACAGAACGACACCCTCAGGCGTAAGTGTAGCGACTTTTACTCTAGCGGTTAATCGTACGTTTACGAATGCGCAAGGGGAACGTGAAGCGGACTTTATTAACTGTGTTGTTTTTAGAAAACAAGCAGAAAACGTAAGCAATTACTTGTTTAAAGGAAGTCTTGCAGGCGTTGATGGTCGCTTACAATCACGCAGTTACGAAAACCAAGAAGGACGCCGTATCTTTGTTACTGAAGTTGTATGTGACAGTGTTCAATTCCTTGAACCAAAATCACAAAACCAACGTCATGGCCAACAATCTGGCGGTAATAACCAATTCCAGAGCTATGGTCAAAACTATGGTGGTCAACAACAAGGACAAAATACGTCATCTTATCAAAACAACAATTCATCCAACGCTGGTCAATCAGACAATCCATTCGCAAATACGAACGGACCTATTGACATCAGTGACGATGATTTACCATTCTAATACGTGTAATGAACGTAAAATTTGAAAATATCGATTAAAGGAGGCAGTTAACCATGGCAGGTGGACCAAGAAGAGGCGGACGTCGTCGTAAAAAAGTTTGTTACTTCACAGCAAACGGAATTACACACATCGACTATAAAGATACTGACTTATTAAAACGTTTTATCTCAGAACGCGGTAAAATTTTACCACGTCGTGTAACTGGCACTTCAGCTAAATATCAACGTATGTTGACTACAGCTATCAAACGTGCTCGTCATATGGCTTTATTACCATATGTTAAAGATGAAAACTAAGATAAAACTTATAGATAAACCCCGTAGGCATAGGCTTACGGGGTTTTTTCATGTTCAAAAATAATAATAAAGGACGAAATAAGGATAGAAAATATTAATCTAAAAGAGGTAAGATTCTCTAAAGTTTGTTTTTTTTAACAGAAAAAATACGCCCGACTTCGCGAGCGTATTATAAAAGTCATTAAGTATTTATGGATTATTTTTTAGGAGCAAAAGTGTCTACTAAGTTCACGATTAACTTGATAATACCACCAATAATATCTGCGATCATCATGATAAGCAACCTCCTTTTTTTATCTTAATTTTATTCTAGATGATTTTTCTATTTCATTGCGCAAAATTCCTTAAGTCATCATTTAACCTACTTAACTGTTAAATTTTGACTCTGGAAATAACAGTTACGTTCCCTAAGTGTTCTAAAAGTATAAGTATGATGAGTTGTACACTGTGTTTATTGCGTTTATGGACGGGTAAAATATTTTTGAAATGTATCCACTACATTGGACAAGTGAATAAATGTCAAGTTGAAAAGGAGCATCTTAATATGAGTAGACAAGGATTAAATAAAAACGATAAGAATGAAACATCTCATCCAACGCACTACGAAGGATTAGATCATAGCGGTAAAAGTGAAGAACACTTTGATCTGCATAAAGCGAATGATTTATTAACAGAGTACAAAGAAAATGAAAATAAGTGGTCAAAAGAAGAACGTACTAAAGAATTAGAATTAATCGAAGATGAAATCAAAAAACAAAAAATGTTGGTTAAAGATAGAGTGAAACCAGATAGTCAACCAGAAAAAGATCGTTTAGCTAACTTATCAGATAAAGTGACTGAACAAGTATTCGGTATTTTTGAACATACAGATGATTTAGAAGAGGCTAAAAGATTTTTAGAGTCTCATTATCAACGTGGTAAAGTTGATATTGCTTATGGTCGTTCTTTCATTTTAGTTTGTGAAGATTCACTGCTTGCACAAGCAAAAAGCGAATACTCAAGCAATAAAGATAATGAAGAGTTAGTTAATTTTATCTCTGAAAAGAATATTGAATTAAGTAAAGAAATTATGTCAGATGATTACGTTCATTTATTAGAAGTAGAGCGTGAATTCTTAAAAATCTTGATGAAAAATAATCAACTTGACGAAATTTAAAAGTTAAATAAAAATGTATGAGACCTTAACCCTGTAACATTGATGCATATCAATATTACAGGGAATTTTTTATCTGATTTTATTTTCATTAGCTATCTGTATAGGTTGAAAGGAATGTTTGGGTGTTGTTAATGTAAGAAGTACATAAAATATAATCACTTGTACACAAGAGACCGTACAAGAATGTTAAAATTAGATAACAAACAAACATTAAGTCGATAAAATTATATAAAAACATGTTATCATTACGTTAAATCTATTTGCTCAGTGTCATAATGAAGTAAAGTGAATTGAGTAAACGGCAGAGGATAACGAGATTATAGGAGTGAACACAACGTGAAGCTTTATTTGATACGGCATGGAGAATCAACCGCAAACTATGATAATCATCATGGAAATCAATACTTTACTGGACAATTAGATGTCTCTTTAACAAAAGAAGGCGTACGTTCTGCACAAGCATTAAAAACATATTTTGAAGGTATACATATAGACCATATCTACATTTCTGATTTAACCCGTACGATTCAAACATATGAAAATGGTTTTGACAGTGCGATTCCACATACTTTTTTACCATTATTAAGAGAACGCTCTCTAGGGGAGTTTGAAGGCTATCCAAGAGAAACACTACGTGACAATCCAGCTTATAGTCGTTATTTTGAAGATCCACGATACAGCGACTTTCGAAACAGTTTTACACAACGTGCACCTGGCGGTGAAAACTATTCAGATGTATTAGGAAGAATAGATGAATTTTTTAAAGATATATTGGATATTAAAGACGAAGTAGTAGTGATTGTGGCGCATCAAATTTAGATACGTTGCTGCTTGTATTATTTAGGTGTAATTACTGAAGAAGAATTATTCGATAAACATATTGAGAATTGTGATCCGATTCTTGTAGATACTGAAAACATATAAAAGCGGTTGAATCCTTTGTTTTGGATTCAACCGCTTAACATTTATCTTGATTGATTTTATTTTAATTTGTCGATTGCTTGAGGTAATAACTCTTCAAACAAATCAATGAAGTTTAAATAAACATCTTTATAAACGTATTCATCAATTCGGTGTGCTTGGCTTGTTTCGCCAGGACCGAACATAATAAGTGGGAAGTCTTTTCCTTTATCAAGCATTAAGTCAGCCGCATCTGTGACACCTGGTGAAGCTTGTTTAGGAATAGATTCACCTAAATATTTTTTACCGAGTGATTGTGCTAGGTCTACTACTGGATTATCACCAGTTGTGAAGACTGCAGAACGTGACATATACGTATCAATATCTAAATCACAATCACTGTATTTTTCTTTAACATCTTTTGCGACTTGTTCGAATAAGTCTTGGTAGCCATCATTGTCTGCTTCTGGAATTGTTCTGATATTAAATTCTACTACTGCGCGGTCAGGAATAGAGTTGACTTGTGTACCGCTATTAAAGATTGTCGCATTTGCGACAGGTTCGCCTAACTCTTCATTTGTCGCAGTAATTTTAGCTTGTGCTTCATTAATGCGATGCACAAAGTCTACTAATGGATTCAACGCATTATAACCGAGTTGAGGCATAGAACTATGCACAGATGAACCTTTTGATGTGACACGGATATCCATAGAACCTTTGTGTGCATAAATAATTTTATCTTGAGATGGTTCTGAAATAAGCAATGCATCTACATCATCCATATAACCATCTTTATAGAAGGCTCTAGCTCCGTCACCTTCAATCTCTTCGCCTACTGTCGCAAGTAAACGGATTGTGCCTTCTTTTGGTAAACCTTGGTCGTGTAATTCAATTAAGCTGATCACAAATGCAGCTAAACCAGATTTCATATCTGCTGCACCACGACCGTGTAGACGTCCTTCATCATCTTCAGTTAGTTTGAAAGGTGGTGTTTGCCAATCTTCTGGGTTACCTGGTGAAACAACATCCATATGACCAGATACCCCGATAACAGGGCTGCCGCTACCAATTTCAGCTACAAGGTTTGCGCGTGTATCTGTTAATTTAATAATTTTAGCGTCGATATTATGTTTTTTGAAAAGGTCTTGTAGATACTCTGCGACGTCTAATTCATTATCGTTCACAGATTCAATACCGACTAAATCTCTTAATATATGAATACGTTCATCTGACGTTAATTTACCCATATCATCAGCTCCCTCATAAATTTTCATACAATATAAGCGTAAAATATCGGATAATAGTATTCAAACAATTCGCACTTTTGCACGTTAAAATAAATAAGCATAAACTCGAAGATAGACGGGAAAATAATAAACGAGTCGAAGACATTGGAGGAATCGTATTGGATAATAGAATTCAATATCAAAACGTTGCGAAAGATAAGGTTAATATTCTATACGAAATGGAAAAACAATTGAAAAAAGCGAGCATCGATCATCACTTACAAGAATTAGTGAAAATCCGTGCTTCTCAAATTAACGGTTGTGCCTTTTGTTTGGCAATGCATACAAGCGATGCACGTAAAATCGGTGTAAGTGAGGAAGAAATTTTCATATTGAACGCATGGCATGATACGAATATATATTCTGAGAGAACGAAACTGGCTTTAGAATTAACAGAAGCTATTACTTTAATTTCACAACATGGCGTATCTGATGAGCTATATCGCCGCGTACGTGAAGTATACTCAGAAGAAGAATACACAGATTTAGTCTTTGTGATTAATCAAATCAACTTCTGGAATAGACTCTCTATCTCAATGGGTAATGAACATAATGTTTAATATTGTATAAAGAAAGCGCGCGAGCACTGTTTAATGAGTGTTCGCGCGCTTTTGTATGTTCAATGATTATTTATCAATCGCTTGAGTAGATAGCTTGTGTTTCTTTAAGAAAGCTTTGATTTTCTTTTGTTGTTTTAAATTTACGTCACCTGCGTAGTTTGTAGGAACATCGACGACATTGATTGTTTTTTGTGGACTATAACTCAACTCTTCTAACTGTTGGTCTGCACGTGCAACTTTATAGTTAACAGCGCTGAAGTATTTATTAATACGTTCGATATCTTCTTTTTGATTAGAAGGAACTTTATTATCTTTTAAGAATGCTTCGAAATTCATTTGATTCTTCGTTGTAAGGTTAGCTAATTCTCGTAAATCTGTATCTAACTGATCTGAGACTTTTTGACGACCATCATATTGTTGGTCTAGCTTATGTTGTAAGACGTATTTGTTATCAATGATATCGTTATTCGCTTCTAAGTAACGTTTTAAATAATCACGCGTTTCTTGTTCAGTTAAATCTTTACCTTTTTCAGAGGTTTTAAAGATTTCTATTTTGTGAATCGGTGTCGCATTTTTCGGCGCATATTTTGCGTGATGTTCTTGTTTTTCGTCTTTTTGTGCACAAGCTGTAAGCGTCACAGCTAACATTAATGTGAAAGCGATGATTAATAGTTGTTTTAGTTTGCTCACTTTTGTTTCTCCTTCACTGTTCTATATGATTACTTTCATTATAGCTTAACATCCTAGCATGCGTTAAGTATCTCGTTGCCATGGAGATTCCAGTCTTGAAGTGAAAGGAACATCGAGTTGATATTTCGCGATGAAATGTTGCGCAACGTGCAGCATGAGATAGCCGAATAACACAGCACCGACTGTATCAGAAAAGTAATGCGCATGAACGTAAATGCGTGAAACCATCATAATGAAAATCATCAAATACGCGATATAATGCCAATAACGTTTACGCATTAACGTTAAGAAGACCACTGCCGCAACGACAATTGTTAACGTATGCAAACTTGGGAAACTGAATCCTGAGATATATTCCACAGGACGTGCGCGATGAATAAAGTACTTCAATCCAATTCCTAATAAAAGTGTCACAATTGCCCAAGTCATTGTTATCAATGAGAGCTTTTTATTCTTGAAGAATAAAATAATTAAAATGACAGCCATAAAACCAACTAAGTGCCATGGTTGAAATAGGTTAGAGTAGACGATTAAGAAGCGGTCCATAAATGGTACTTGATGTAAGAGTCTGACGAAGTTATAAATCGGTTCGTCTATCATAAGGATGAAGTCCAATTTCACCAGCAGCATTAAAATAATAAAAATAACGAGGGTAATGCCGATATGTTTGGTATGTAGGATCTTCATAATAAAACCTAACTTTCTTTCTTGATTTAGATAAATTATAGCTTACTGTCTCATCTTTGCCATCCTACTTTGGAATGAACTAAACCTAACGGTAGGTGATAGGTTTGATTAATCATGGGATTGAATATATTTTTCAACTTTACGCAGTATAAAGAAGAGCAGTGCTAAATATACACCGAGTTCGACTAAAATGAGCCATGCGTGGCCAAATTTGATAAGTATAAATAAGTCGAGGACGCTTAATGGAAGACTGACGTATAAAAGACGTTTGAAGTAACGTGTTTGCAGTGACTGATAAAAGCGTTGCAGCTGTTCCCAATTGAGGTTTCTAGGAAACGTGCGGGTTCGATTCAAACCGATGAAAAGATTGTTTAAATTGACAGTAGAACGAGAAGCTTGGCTGAGATGAACTATAGAAACAAGTAATAATAACATAGACAACCAAAGCTCCTTTTCTCAGCTATATTGTAGTGAATTATATTAATTGTAACATGAATATGTATAAAAAAAGACAGACAAAGATAGCTTTCTTAAAGAAATTTATCTTTGCCTGTCTTATTAGTTATCCGTCTTAATCAAATGATAGGGAGAGATTAGTTACGGATAATATAATCAAATGCGTTCAGTGCAGCATCTGCACCTGTACCCATTGCGATGATAATTTGTTTGAAGCGATCGTCTGTTACGTCGCCTGCCGCGAATACACCCGGCATACTTGTTTCTTGTTTACGGTCTACGATAATTTCGCCATGGTCGTTTGTGTCAATTGCACCGTGCAACCATTCAGAGTTTGGTAATAGACCGATTTGGACGAAAATACCATCTACATCAATTTGATGTGTTTCGCCAGTTTTGTTGTCTTCATATTTAAGACCGGTAACATGATCGTCACCAAGAACTTCTGAAGACTGTGCATTTTTCAAGATTGTAACGTTTGATAATTCACCTAAACGTTTTTGTAAAATCTCATCTGCACGTAAGAAGTCTTTGTATTCTACAAGTGTAACGTGTTTTACAATACCTGCTAAGTCAATAGCAGCTTCAGCACCAGAGTTGCCGCCGCCGACAACCGCAACATTTTTACCTTCGAATAAAGGTCCGTCACAGTGAGGGCAGTATGCAACACCTTTGTTGCGTAACTCGTCTTCACCTGGAATGTTCAAGTTTTTGAAGCGTGCACCTGTAGCAATAATAACTGTCTTACTTTTTAGTTTGGCATCATTTTCTAAAGTAACAACAATGCCGTCTTCAGTTTTCTCAACGTTAGAAGCACGGATACCATCCATCACATCAATATCGTATTCATTGATGTGTTGCTCTAAAGCAGATGAGAATTCTGGACCTGTTGTTTCTTTAACTGTGATAAAGTTTTCGATACCTGCAGTTTCAGTCACTTGACCACCGATACGATCTGCCACAATACCTGTACGTAAACCTTTACGTGCAGTATAGATAGCAGCTGTACCACTTGCAGGACCGCCACCGATGACTAATACATCGAATGGTTCTTTATCATTGAATTCAGCAGGGTCTGCTTGGCTGCCTAACATGTTTAAGATGTCAGAAATAGTCATGCGGCCGTTACCGAATTCTTCGCCGTTTAAGAATACAGCAGGAACTGCCATAATATCTTCAGATTCTTCTCTGAAGACTGCGCCATCAATCATGGTATGCGTGATGTTAGGGTTTAACACACTCATCATGTTCAATGCTTGAACCACATCCGGACATTTTTGACAGCTTAAGCTGATAAATGTTTCGAAATGAAGCGGTCCTTCAAGCGCTTTGACTTGATCGATAACACTTTGTTCTTCTTTCGGAGGGCGTCCGCTGACTTGTAATAAAGCCAATACGAGTGAGTTGAATTCATGACCTAATGGCACACCGGCAAATACTATGCCTGTGTGCGCATCAGGAGTATCTACACTGAAACTTGGTGTACGTTTCAGCGCATCCTCTTTAACAGTGATATGCGATGACATATCAGCAATTTCATCTAACAGGTCTTTCAACTCTTTAGATTTGTCGCTGTCATCATAGCTCGCTGTTAAAACCACGTCGCCTTCCATTAATTCAAGAAGTTGAGATAATTGTGATTTTAACTCTTTATCCAGCATTTATATGAATGCCTCCTTAAATTTTACCTACTAAGTCAAGACCTGGTTGTAAAGTTTCGCCGCCTTCTTCCCATTTAGCTGGGCAAACTTCACCTGGATGTTGACGTACATATTGAGCAGCTTTAATTTTGTGAACTAAAGTGCTTGCGTCACGGCCAATACCGTCTGCGTTAATTTCTGCAGCTTGTACTACGCCATCAGGGTCAACGATGAAAGTACCACGTTGAGCTAATCCTAGTTCTTCATCTAATACATCAAAGTTACGAGTGATTGTTTGTGATGGGTCACCAATCATTGTGTATTGTAATTTGCTGATAGCATCTGAGTGGTCATGCCAAGCTTTGTGTACGAAATGAGTATCTGTTGAGATTGAGTACACATTAACACCTAATTTTTGTAATTCATCATATTGGTTTTGAACGTCTTCTAATTCAGTTGGGCAAACGAATGAGAAGTCTGCTGGGTAGAATACTAAAACGTTCCAAGAACCTTTTAATGTTTCTTCTGAAACTTCGATGAACTCATCTTTTTTAGGATCATAAGCATTTGCTGTGAATGGTAAAATTTCTTTGTTAATTAATGACATAAAATACATCCTCCTAGAAATTAAAAAGTTTTTTTGATTAGAAAGCTAATCAGGATAGCTAAATTATCCTAATTATTTATTTATAATAATTCTAATCTCCTTGATTCCTATTATCACATTATCGTCAGAAATAGTCAATACTCGTGATTGTGTAAGTGGAATAATGCATAAAACACTGTAAATACTAGTGTATTAGAAATATTAACGACTTTTAGAATGTGTGTAAAGCAAAGAAATTCATAGGAAATTAATAATTATTTCTCAATATCAATTAGAGATTAATTTTCTCAATAAAGATGACTGATTATTAATCGCAATCTCTACAATAACGTTATACCCCGTTTCTGTCTCTATAATAACAGAAAGGGGTATTGTAACTTATTATTCAAATGTGACCTCAATTGAGCCTGGGTAACTATATTCTGCACGATACGTACCTTTTTCAGCTGGAACAGGTGGAACAAATGTACCAGAAGAAACAATTTGGCCTTTAAGCAGTTGTTTATCTTGTGATGCAAGTTTTTTAACTAACCATTTTAATGCTTCAATTGGATTACCTAGTACATCTGAAGAAACACCTGTCGCAATTTCCTCATTATCTTTTGTTAATTTTAAAGTGATATTTTCAAAGTCTTCATATGAGACACGATCAGCAGCTTCACCTAATGCGACTAAACCTGAAGCTGTGTTATCAGAAATTAAGTCGCCTAAAGTGAAGTTAGGGAACCAATCTTTATAGCGTGCATCTGGAATTTCAATACCTGGCGCTACTTTAACGCTGTTTAAGATATCTTCGTCTGATGCATCGGGACTAATATCATTTAATATCACGAACACGAGCTCAGGTTCGATAAGCGGTGCGAATAATTTAGATAATTGAACTGTTTCACCTGATTTTACAACTTTATCAGATAAAATTGTTCCGTAAGCCGGCTCATCTGTATTCGCGTAAGCTTGCGTTTCTGCACTGGTCATACTTACTTTGTAGCCTGCGATTTCACTGTTGTTTGCTTGTGTCAATTCACTGATTAAAGCATCTTGGATTTGATAGGCTACCGATTCGCTGATGCCATATTTTTCTGAAACGAAGTCAATCGGTTCATGATTTTGTTGTGCTTTAAACAATGCATTTACAATTTCTTTTTTTGTATTGGACCATAGGTATCTCCCCTTATTCTGAATATTACTATTATTAGAATAACTTTTATTGTCTTAACTTTCAAAGCATTAAATTTTTATGACTTATGAAAAGAGGGTAAAATAAGAGTGCTAAAATCATTTGAAAGGTAGGAATGAAAATTCTATGTCAGATGTAATCGATCAAATTATGATGAAACACCACTCTGTAAGAAAATTTAAAAATGAACCTTTAAGTAAAGAAACGGTTAAAAAGTTAGTGGAAGCAGGCCAAAGAGCTTCTACATCAAGCTACTTACAAACATATTCTATTATTGGTATTACAGACCCTGAAATTAAAAAAGCATTGAGAGAAATTTCAGGTCAACCTTATGTTGAAGAAAGCGGCTATTTATTTGTCTTTGTGATGGACTATCACCGTCAAGATTTAATCAACAATGAAGTTGAGCAAAACTTACAAAGTTCATTTGAATCTGCAGAAGGCTTACTTGTCGGTACAATTGATGTTGCGTTAGTTGCACAAAATATTTCAATTGCGGCAGAAAGCTTAGGACTTGGTATGGTTTATTTAGGTTCATTACGTAATGATGTTGCTCGCGTGAAAGAGCTATTGAACTTACCTGAATATACATTCCCATTATTCGGAATGGCACTAGGTGTTCCTGCAGATGATGAAAATGGTTCACCAAAACCACGTTTACCATTTGAAGCTGTCTTCCATGAAAATGGATACAACCAAAACGATGACGAAGAATTAGGTTATATTAAAGATTATGATAAAGAAGTCAGCGCATATTACGACAAACGTACAAATGGAGAACGTAAAGAAACTTGGTCAGAACAAATTGCACAATTCTTAACAATGAAAGAACGTGCAGATATGTTAGACGAACTGCATAAGTCAGGTTTCATTAAAAAATAAGTGTTCATTCATCAGACACTTGATTAAAAATAGAAAAATTAAAAAATCAGCCCTATCACGCTCACTTTAATTGTGAACGCGATAGGGCTGATTTATTTTACATAAAGCCTAATATTTAACTCGTACTTATAAGAAGTTAGCCTTCTTATCTCTTAATAGTCTGTACTTAAGTCATTATATTGATTTTCATTAAATTTCTTTTTATCCAAGTTGCCAGTTAATTTAGCACTGCCGACACCTGCGAGCATAGAGTCATTGACGTTTAATGCTGTACGACCCATATCAATTAATGGTTCTACTGAAATTAGCACACCAGCTAATGCGACAGGCAAGTTCAATGTTGAAAGTACTAAGATCGCAGCGAATGTTGCGCCGCCGCCAACACCTGCAACACCAAATGAAGAAATAATAACAACCGCAATGAGTGTCACAATAAACTGCAAGTTGACTTCAACATCTGCAACCGGTGCGACCATCACTGCTAACATTGCTGGATAGATACCTGCACAACCGTTTTGGCCGATAGATAAACCGAAAGATGCTGATAAGTTCGCAATACCTTCAGGTACACCTAAACGTGATTTTTGTGTTTGTACGTTTAATGGCAGGGCACCTGCACTTGAGCGTGATGTGAATGCGAAAATTAATACTTCAGCGACTTTACGAACATAGCGCCAAGGATTCAAGCCGAGGATGCTGACAATAATTAAATGAATGATGAACATCGTAATTAAAGCCGCATATGAGGCCAATACGAACTTACCTAATGTCCATAACGCTCCGAAATCACTCGTCGCAATGGTATTTGCCATAATGGCTAAGATACCGTAAGGCGTTAAACGTAAAACGAAAGTCACAACTGACATGATTACTGAATAGATAGCTTCAATTGCACGTTTTACGATATGACCATTTTCAGGTTGTTTACGTGCGACACGTAAATATGCGAAACCGATAAATGTCGCAAAAATAACTACAGCGATTGTAGATGTTGTACGTTGACCTGTGAAATCTAAGAATGGATTTCTTGGTAATAATTCTAAGATTTGTTGGGGTAGCGTACTTGCGGTCATATCTTTTGCTTTCTGAGCAAGTTCTGTACCGCGTGATTGTTCTGCACTGCCTAAATCAATAGATGAAGCATCTAATCCGAAGACAAGTGCTGAAATAATACCAATTGTTGCTGCGATTGCAACTGTTCCAATTAGGAACACAAAGATGTAGAAACCGATTTTCGCGAATTTTTCACCTAATTGAATTTTAGTGAAAGCTGCGACAATCGAAATGAAGATCAGTGGCATAACGATCATTTGAAGTAATGCGACATAACCATTACCTACAATGCCGAACCAATCTGTTGTAGTGGTTGTGATTTTAGAACCAGCACCATAAGCCAGGTGCATAATAGCGCCAAGTACAATTCCGATACCTAGTGCGGTGAAAACACGTTTTGAGAAAGAAACGTGTTTTTTTGCCATAACAAAAAGTCCAGCGAGAAGCAGAACGAAGATGACAATATTAAGAATAGTGAAACCCAATTGAATCAAACTTCCTTTCATAAATATTTATCTTATAGCAAAAGATAAGACTTGATTTGAATTGAAATAACTGCTCAAAGAAGGAAGTTCATTTTATGATAACTGAACTTAGCAGATATGTATCAACTTTTTTATACAACAGTATAGGATAGTTGTAAAGTCCGTTTAAATACATAGTAAATATATCGTATATATAAGAAAGGGTCAATGGCGGTTTTTAACTGTTTCTTTAAAAATACTGTGAACAAAATAAAAAAAGGGGGCGGGACATAAATGTTCTGACTTCTAATAAAAGCG
>NZ_KV797494.1:0-179638 GCF_001809385.1 Staphylococcus sp. HMSC055C03 | reverse complement strand
TTATTTTGGACTGTATTTATGTCCCAGCCCCTTGTGATTTACATCCATTTAATTTTAGGCTCTTCACCTTTGAAGATTCTTATAATATTTGTACGGTGTCTGATAATCAATAAGACAGCAACGATGATGCTGACACCTAATAAGATATAATCTTGAATAATGAGTGATCCGATGACACAGCAAATAGCTGCGACGATACTTGATAAGGATACGTATTTAGTCAGTTTTAATGTAATAAAGAAGATAGCTGCTAAGATTAAGAGTAAAATCGGAGCAACACCTAATACGACACCCGCACTGGTTGCGACAGCTTTTCCACCTTTGAATTTAAGAAAGACTGGGAAAACATGTCCGACTATCGCAAATACACCGACAATCATACCATGTGTAAAGAACTCACTGATAGGTCCTGTCGTATGGATTGGGAACCATAGTGGAAAGAAAACTACAATAAAACCTTTAAATATATCTAAGAAAGTTACAGCAAATCCGGCTGGTCGTCCTAACACACGAAAACTGTTAGTAGCACCGGTATTACCACTTCCATACTGTCTTATATCTTTTTTGAAAAATAATTTTCCGATTATGATACCGCTTGGGAATGAACCTACTAAGTAGGCGAGCAGCAGCATGAGTACAATCATCATTGACTTTGACACTTCCTTTATTGACGATAACGTTATTTTACCACACTCCAAGACTTTGAAGTGGACTGTTCTGTTATTTTCACGACACATTCTCGATATATATAGTTTAAGCGACAATGTTCGATTTTCATAGTAACAAAATCTTTTATCGAAAGAAATCTTTTTTCGTTAGGTTGTAAAATGTTATCACATGCAAATCAATTTCTGACTTGCATTTTGATTTGATTTAAGTAAGAATGTTTATTGTAATGTTTTATAAACGAACGTACGTTTGTAGGAGGCGAAGAATCGATTGGCAACAAATAAACGACAAAACTATTCGGACGATTCTATTCAAGTACTTGAAGGATTAGAAGCAGTCCGTAAAAGACCAGGAATGTATATTGGGTCAACCGATAAACGTGGTTTACACCACTTAGTATATGAAATCGTAGATAACTCAGTAGATGAGGTATTGAACGGTTATGGTAATGAAATCAAAGTGACTATCAATAAAGACGATAGTATCACAATAGAAGATAACGGACGCGGGATGCCGACGGGGATTCATAAATCTGGTAAACCGACAGTCGAAGTTATCTTCACAATCTTGCATGCCGGCGGTAAGTTCGGCCAAGGCGGCTATAAAACATCAGGCGGCTTACATGGTGTAGGGGCTTCCGTAGTTAACGCATTGAGTGAATGGTTAGTCGTTGAAATTTATAGAGACGGCTCTATTTATGAACAGCGTTTTAATAAAGGGGGATTACCTGCCACTGGTTTAGAGAAAAAAGGAAAAACACGTAAAAAAGGAACGAAAGTAACGTTCAAACCTGATCCAGAAATCTTTAAATCAGCCACATCATTCAATTTTGATACATTAAGCGAACGCCTACAAGAATCAGCCTTCCTTTTAAAAAATCTAAAAATCACTTTAACAGACTTACGTTCTGGTAAAGAAAGAGAAGAAATTTATCATTATGAAGACGGCATCAAAGAATTCGTGTCTTACGTCAACGAAGGCAAAGAAGTTTTACATGATGTTGCGACGTTTTCAGGAGAAGCCAATGGTATCGAAGTCGATATCGCTTTCCAATACAATGATCAATATTCTGAAAGTATCTTAAGCTTTGTCAATAACGTACGTACTAAAGACGGCGGTACACATGAAGTCGGATTTAAAACTGCGATGACACGTGTGTTTAATGATTATGCGCGTCGCATTGGTGAATTAAAAGCTAAAGATAAAAATTTAGATGGTAATGATATTCGTGAAGGCTTAACAGCGATTATTTCTGTCCGTATTCCTGAAGAGTTATTACAATTCGAAGGACAAACGAAGTCTAAACTAGGTACGGCGGAAGCAAGAAGTGCAGTAGATAGCGTAGTCGCAGAGAAACTACCTTTCTACTTAGAAGAAAAAGGACAATTATCTAAATCACTTGTCAAAAAAGCAGTGAAAGCACAACAAGCCAGAGAAGCTGCACGTAAAGCACGTGAAGATGCACGTTCTGGTAAAAAGAACAAACGCAAAGATACTTTATTGTCTGGTAAGTTAACACCAGCACAAAGTAAAAATACAGAGAAGAAAGAACTGTATCTTGTAGAGGGTGACTCTGCAGGTGGTTCTGCTAAACTCGGTCGTGACCGCAAATATCAAGCTATTTTACCATTACGTGGTAAGGTTATTAATACTGAGAAAGCACGTTTAGAAGATATCTTCAAAAACGAAGAAATCAACACTATCATTCATACGATCGGTGCAGGTGTAGGAACTGAATTCAAATTAGAAGACAGCAACTATAATCGTGTCATTATTATGACCGATGCCGATACAGATGGTGCACATATTCAAGTTTTATTATTAACGTTCTTCTTTAAATACATGAAGCCGCTTGTACAAGCAGGCCGTGTCTTTATTGCCTTGCCGCCACTTTACAAATTAGAAAAAGGCAAAGGTAAAGCGAAGAAAGTAGAATATGCCTGGACAGATGATGAACTAGAAAATCTTCAAAAACAATTAGGCAAAGGTTTCAGCTTACAACGTTATAAAGGTTTAGGTGAGATGAACCCTGACCAATTGTGGGAAACTACAATGAATCCAGAAACGCGTACGTTAATTCGCGTTAATGTTGAAGATGAAGTTCGTTCATCAAAACGTGTGACGACGTTGATGGGTGATAAAGTTGCACCGCGTCGTGATTGGATTGAACGACATGTACAATTTGGTATGCAAGAAGATCAAAGTATTCTAGAAAACGATGAAATCGAAATTCTAGATCAAGAAGCATACGATGAGGAGGAAGTAAATTGAGCGAAATCATCCAAGACCTTTCGTTAGAAGATGTCATTGGCGACCGCTTCGGTCGCTACAGTAAATACATCATCCAAGAACGTGCCCTCCCAGATGTCAGAGACGGTTTAAAGCCGGTACAACGCCGTATATTATATGCGATGTACTCAAGCGGCAATACATTTGATAAAAACTTCCGTAAGAGTGCCAAAACAGTCGGTGATGTTATCGGACAATTCCACCCTCATGGCGACTCTTCTGTTTATGATGCGATGGTGCGTTTAAGTCAAGACTGGAAATTGCGTCATGTGTTAATTGAAATGCATGGTAATAACGGGAGTATCGATAATGACCCGCCAGCTGCGATGCGTTATACCGAAGCGAAACTCAGTCAACTTTCTGAAGAATTATTACGCGACATCAATAAAGAAACAGTTTCGTTTGTGCCGAACTATGATGACACTACAACAGAACCGATGGTATTGCCTGCGCGTTTCCCTAACTTATTAGTGAACGGTTCCACAGGGATTTCTGCAGGTTATGCGACAGATATTCCGCCGCACAACTTAGGTGAAGTCATTAATGGAACTTTGAAGTTCATTGATAATCCAGATATTACAGTGAATCAGTTAATGAAACACATAAAAGGGCCGGATTTCCCGACTGGCGGCATTATTCAAGGTGTCGACGGTATTAAAAAAGCATATGAAACAGGTAAAGGACGTATTGTTGTTCGCTCTATGGTGGAAACTGAAACGTTACGTAACGGCAGACAAGAATTAGTAGTGTCTGAAATTCCATATGAAGTGAATAAAAGTGCGTTAGTCAAAAAGATTGATGAATTGCGTGCAGATAAAAAAGTGGATGGTATTGTCGAAGTACGTGATGAAACAGACCGTACGGGATTACGTATTGCGATTGAATTGAAAAAAGATGTTAATAGTGAAGCGATTTTGAACTTCTTATACAAAAATACAGATTTACAAATCTCTTATAACTTCAACATGGTCGCAATCAGTGAAGGACGCCCTAAACAAATGGGCATCCGCCAAATTATCGATAGTTACTTGAATCACCAAATTGAAGTTGTGACGAAACGTACGCGCTATGACTTGTTCCACGCTGAAAAGCGTATGCATATTGTTGAAGGCTTAATGAAAGCTTTATCTGTGTTAGATGAAGTCATTGCGATTATCCGCGGATCTAAAAACAAACGTGATGTGAAAGATAATTTAGTCGCAGAGTTTGACTTCACTGAAGAACAAGCAGAAGCTATTGTGACATTGCAATTATATCGTTTAACAAACACTGATATTGTGGCGCTTGAAGCGGAACATAAAGAATTAGAAGAGCAAATCAAAGGCTTACGTCATATCTTAGATAACCACGATGCTTTATTAAACGTGATTAAAGATGAACTGAAAGAGATTCGTAAACGTTTTAAGTCAGAACGTTTATCTCGTATTGAAGCAGAGATTTCTGAAATTAAAATCTCTAAAGAAGTGATTGTGCCGAGTGAGGAAACAATTTTAAGTTTATCTAAAGATGGTTACATCAAACGTACTTCAATCCGAAGCTTCAATGCGAATAAAGTAGAAGAAGTCGGATTAAAAGAGGGCGACAGCTTATTACGTTACGTAGAAACGAATACGCAACATATCGCTTTAGTCTTTACAGATAAAGGCCGTTATCTCTACTTACCGGTGCATAAACTATCTGATATCAAGTGGAAAGACCTTGGTCAGCATATTTCACAACTTGTGCCGATAGAAAATGATGAACGTGTCATTGATGTCTTTACTGAACCAGATTTCAAACAAGAAGCGGATTATTTAATGGCTACGAAAAACGGTATGATCAAGAAAAGTGAGTTAGGTCTGTTTAAGACAACACGTTTCAATAAACCGCTGATTGCGATGAAATTAAAAGATGACGATGTAGTGATTAATGTGATGCGTATTGAATCACCGCAATTACTCTCAGTCATTACACATACAGGTATGTCATTAACTTATAGTTCGGATGAATTATCAAGTACTGGTTTACGTGCTGCAGGGGTAAAATCGATTAACCTTAAAGATGATGACTACGTAGTGATGACACAAGTCGTACATCCTGATAATACGATTTTAATGGCAACACAAAGAGGTGCAGTTAAACGTATCGGCTATCAAGTGCTAACAGAAGCTAAACGTGCACAACGCGGTATTAAACTGTTGAAAGAACTAAAAAGCAAACCGCATCGTATCGTAAGTGCTGATGTGATTGAAAATCCAGCTGCGACGTATACATTGTATTCAAACAAGGATACTTTCACAGGTACTGTGGGAGATGTACATTTAACAGAACAATATACAAATGGATCATTTGTGGTTGATGTAGATAGCTTCGGAGATGTTGAAGCATTATCTGTATCAGATATGAGTGAACCTGAAGCATAAATTTAATGAAGTAAAGCTGTTCAAAAAAGGGACGTATATCCCTGTTAATTTGAACAGCTTTTCTTTGTGAAGGATAAGGTTTTTCAAAAAAATATAGTCAGATAATTGCTAAGATGATAAAATATAGAGTAAATCAAATGAAATAACAAGTGGTAGCACATCCTTTTAGAATCCTGCCTCTTGGTATTTTTTTTATTTAAGAGGTGTATATTGAAGAAAGCAGTCGATATATTCCATTGTTATGTATCAGATATACATAAATATTTAACAGAATATGAGGTAATAAATGTGAAAGATTTTGATAGTTTAGTACCTGGTTGGTTTAAAGCATTTGTTGAAGTAGGGAATGACTTGATTTGGTCACAATACTTAATCGGTTTACTGCTGACTGCAGGACTTTTCTTTACAATCAGCTCCAGGTTTATACAGTTTACGTCATTTGGAGAAATGTTTAGAGCGTTAGTGGAAAAACCTGAAACATTAGATAGCGGTGAAAAAGGGATTTCACCTTTCCAAGCTTTCGCAATCAGTGCAGGGTCTCGTGTAGGTACGGGTAATATTGCCGGTGTTGCGACTGCGATTGTCTTAGGTGGTCCTGGTGCAGTCTTTTGGATGTGGGTCATCGCGTCTATCGGT
Source organism: Staphylococcus sp. HMSC055C03 (assembly GCF_001809385.1). Classification (NCBI taxonomy): domain Bacteria; kingdom Bacillati; phylum Bacillota; class Bacilli; order Caryophanales; family Staphylococcaceae; genus Staphylococcus; species Staphylococcus sp. HMSC055C03. Next base: position 173,642 of record NZ_KV797494.1, on the reverse strand, counting down.
GCTGCCAGTGCGTTTGTAGAATCCGTTTTAGCACAAGTTTATAAAGTGCCTGATAAAGCAGGCGGTTTCCGTGGGGGACCAGCGTACTATATGACAAAAGGTTTGAATCAAAAATGGTTAGGTGTCTTATTTGCGGTATTAATTACGATTACATTCGCTTTTGTGTTTAATACAGTACAAGCCAATACCATTGCAGAATCATTGAAAACACAATATCATATCAGCCCAGTCGTAACAGGTATTGTCCTTGCAGTATTAACAGGAATTATCATTTTCGGTGGTGTAAGAAGTATCGCAACATTGTCTTCATATATCGTTCCGATTATGGCAATTATTTATATTGGTGTGGTATTAGTCATCTTAATCATGAACTATGACCAAATCATTCCAATGATTTTAACAATCTTCAAGAGTGCCTTTGGGATTGAACAAGCGACTGGCGGTGCAGTCGGTGCGGCAGTATTACAAGGGATTAAACGTGGTTTATTCTCAAACGAAGCCGGTATGGGTTCTGCGCCAAACGCGGCAGCAACAGCAGCTGTACCACACCCAGTAAAACAAGGTTTACTTCAGTCATTAGGTGTATTCTTCGATACAATCTTAGTATGTACTGCAACAGCAATCGTTATTTTATTATACGGCGGTTTACAATTCGGTGAAGGTGCACCACAAGGGGTTGCGGTAACACAATCAGCATTGAACGAACATTTAGGCAGTGCAGGCGGTATTTTCTTATCTGTCGCAATTACATTGTTCGCATTCTCATCTGTTATCGGTAACTACTATTATGGTCAATCTAACATTGAATTCTTATCTTACAATAAAACGGTGTTATTTATTTTCAGATGTTTAGTTGTATTATTAGTCTTCTTTGGTGCAGTCGTGAAAACAGAAACAGTATGGAGTACTGCGGATGTCTTCATGGGCTTAATGGCAATCGTCAATATTATTTCTATCATTGCCTTGTCTAACATTGCACTGGCTGTGATGAAAGATTACCATGACCAACGTAAAGCTGGTAAGAAACCGATCTTCAAGCCAGAGAACTTGGAAATCAATTTATTTGGTATTGAATGTTGGGGCGATCCAGCTAAACAATTATCACGTAAAAAATAATAAATAGAGTATGAGTTGAATAAGAGATTCAACCATTTGCTTCCCTTATCACACACATCATGTGTTGTTGATAAGGGATTTTATTTTTTTAGAAGTATAAAAAATGACAAATTATTGTATTTCTAGAGAAGAAAAACATGAAATAATAAAAAATAATCCAAGTATGTACAAGGATATGGTAAAATAATTTCTAATTCAGCGCTATCAATAGTGAAATGGGCTATAATGAATAGGATAGAGTATTGAGGAGAAAAGGTGATCTTCATGAGCAGCTACGTGATAGAGAAAGCATTAAATAATAACGTCATCATCTGTAAAGATGAAACACAACAGCACGAAGTCGTTCTTATCGGAAAAGGTATCGGTTTTAATAAGAAAAAAGGGATGCGCTTATCTGACAAAGCAATGATTGATAAAGTTTATAAATTAGAACATAAATCTGAACAAGAACATTATAAAGCATTAGTAGAGATGGCTGATGATGATGTTTTACAATCAATTATTGAAGCGATTGATATCATCACGAAAGCGGATCGCTCAGTTGATGATAATGATTTAGTCGTCGCGTTAACGGATCATATCTTGTTTGCGTATAAACGTATCAAACAGCAGCAATTTATTAAAAATCCATTCTTAATTGAAACGAAACAGCTATACCCTGAATCATATCAAATTGCAGTTCAAGTGATAGAGCATTTAAACGGCTTGTTAGATATTGATTTTCCAGATGATGAAATCGGCTTTATCGCGTTACATATCGCAAGCAGTAAAGATGATTTAACTTTAAGCGAAGTAAGATTGACGAATGAGATTATCAATAAAAGTGTTCAAATTATGGAACATGATTTAGGTTATACAATTGATACAAGTTCGATTATCTATCAACGCTTTATCCGTCATATCCAATTCTTAATCAGACGCTTACAAAAAGGTGAAACTATTCAAGTCAATGAAGATTTCGGAAACATGTTGAAAGCGCATTATCCCGTGTGCTATAATATAGCTGTTAAAATCATTAAAATGATGCAGCAGCATCTTGAAGTTCCTGTCTATGAAGCGGAACTCTCGTATCTGACGTTGCATATTTATCATTTTGCGAATAAAAATCAAAATCATAACGTGTAACTAATTCGATTAGGCATGAGTCATGAAAGTTGGTCGTACTTCCAGCTTTTATTACTCATGCCTTTTTTCTTTGCTGCTATGTCGCTAGGTGATGTTTACAACTTTATAAATTTAGGAGGAAACTTTTATGTGGAAAAAGTTTTTCGGTCAATTGCAACGTATTGGTAAAGCGTTAATGCTTCCTGTTGCGATCTTACCGGCAGCGGGTTTACTTTTAGCATTAGGGAACGCCTTTCAAGGCGATGCGCTTCAAAGTTTACTGCCTTTTATTAAAGTAGAAGGTGTTCAAAACGTTGCGAAAATGATGGAAGGTGCCGGTGGGATTATCTTTGATAACTTGGCCATTATCTTCGCATTAGGTGTCGCAATCGGGTTGGCCGGCGGAGATGGTGTTGCAGCTATCGCAGCATTCGTCGGTTTTATTGTATTAAACAAAACAATGGGAATGTTCTTAAATGTAACACCTGAAAAAGCAGCAGATGCTGCAAAAGGTTTTGCGACAGTATTAGGAATTCCGACACTCCAAACGGGTGTGTTCGGCGGTATCATTATCGGGGCTTTAGCGGCCTGGTGTTATAACAAGTTCTATAATATCTCGCTGCCAAGTTATTTAGGATTCTTCGCAGGGAAACGTTTCGTACCAATTATGATGGCGACGTTATCATTTATTTTAGCGTTTCCAATGGCGATTGTTTGGCCATTTATCCAAGGCGGCTTAAACGCATTCAGTGAAGGTTTATTAGCATCAAATACAGGATTAGCTGTATTCTTATTCGGTTTCATTAAACGTTTATTGATTCCGTTTGGTCTACACCATATTTTCCATGCACCGTTCTGGTTTGAATTCGGTTCATATAAAAACTTAGCTGGTCAAATCATTCATGGTGACCAACGTATCTTTATCGAACAAATTCGTGATAACGTACCTTTAACTGCAGGTAAATTCATGCAAGGTGAATTCCCAGTTATGATGTTCGGTTTACCAGCAGCAGCACTTGCGATTTATCAAACAGCGAAAAAAGAAAATAAAAAAGTGGTTGCTGGTTTAATGTTATCTGGTGCTTTGACATCATTCTTAACAGGTATCACTGAACCTTTAGAATTCTCATTCTTATTCGTAGCACCATTATTATTCTTCATTCATGCAGTATTAGATGGTTTATCATTCTTAATTCTTTACTTATTAGATGTGCACTTAGGTTACACATTCTCTGGTGGATTTATTGACTTCTTCTTACTCGGTATCTTGCCGAATAAGACACAATGGTGGTTAGTTATTCCAGTTGGATTAATTTATGCGGTTATTTACTATGTTATCTTCCGCTTCGTCATCCAAAAAATGAACTACAAAACACCAGGTCGTGAAGACAAAGAGATGCAGACATCTACAGTTTCAACAAATGAATTGCCATTCAAAGTGTTAGACGCGATGGGCGGCGAATCTAACATCAAACACTTAGATGCATGTATTACACGTCTACGTGTAGAAGTAAATGATAAAGCAAAAGTAGATGTACAAGGTTTGAAAGATTTAGGTGCTTCAGGTGTGCTTGAAGTCGGTAACAACATGCAAGCGATCTTTGGTCCGAAATCAGATCAAATCAAACATAATATGCAACAGATTATGGATGGTAAAATCACATCTCCTGAAGAAACTACAGTGATTGATGAAGGCGATGCAACAACGAAAGTAGCGCAAACAGGTGACGCAGTGATTTATGCACCGATTACAGGTGAATTAGTAGATATTACAGAAGTACCAGATAAAGTATTCTCTGAAAAAATGATGGGCGACGGTATCGCAATCAAACCAGATAATGGTGATGTTTATGCACCATTCGACGGTACTGTGAAAATGGTCTTCCCAACAAAACATGCGATTGGTATCGAATCAGAAGATGGCGTAGAATTATTGATTCACTTCGGTTTAGAAACTGTTAAACTTGAAGGTCAAGGTTTCGACATCTTAGTTAAAGAAAACGATAAGTTCGTTTTAGGCCAACCTTTAATGAAAGTCGACTTAGATTACATTAAAGAACATGCTGAAAGTACGATTACACCAATCGTCGTTACAAATTTAAATGATCGCACATTAGAAGTGTTACAACATGGCCATGTTAACCATGGTGATAAAGCAGTCTTAATTAAATAGAAACAGCTACACAGAAACAACACCTCAGACACTTTAATCGATGCGTCATGCACATTGAGCACGAGCTATGAAACTCAAGGAGGTTTCTAGTTCGTGCTTTTTTTATACAAGGAGGTTATCTATGAAACAGTTATTCAAATTCTTTTTTGGACAATTACAACGTATTGGTAAAGCCTTAATGCTGCCAGTGGCGATTTTACCTGCAGCTGGGATCTTACTGGCGTTCGGTAATGCGATGCACAACGAACAAATCTTACACTACGCACCTTGGATGGAAAATCATTATATTCAGATGGTCAGTCAGATTATGGAAGTATCTGGTCAGGTCATCTTTGATAACTTGCCATTACTCTTTGCGATGGGAACAGCACTTGGTTTAGCAGGTGGTGATGGTGTTGCTGGTATTGCGGCACTAGTCGGTTATTTAATTATGAATGCGACCATGGGTAAAGTCGTAGGTATTACAATTGATGATATTTATTCTTATGCTGAAGGGGCTAAAACGTTAGGACAATCAGCAAAAGACCCGGCACATGCTTTGATATTAGGCATACCGACCTTACAAACAGGTGTATTCGGCGGGATTATTATCGGGGCTTTAGCAGCAATATGTTATAACCGCTTCTACAACATTCAACTTCCTCAATTTTTAGGATTCTTTGCTGGGAAGCGATTTGTACCGATTATTACATCATTAGTCGCAATCGTGACAGGGATTGTTTTAAGTTTTGTATGGCCACCTGTTCAAGATGGCTTAAATAACTTATCTAATTTCTTATTAGGTAAAAACTTAGCTTTAACGACATTTATTTTCGGGATTATTGAACGTTCACTTATTCCATTTGGTTTACATCATATTTTCTATGCACCATTTTGGTTTGAGTTCGGACATTATACAAATGAAGCGGGTAACTTAATTCGTGGTGACCAACGTATTTGGATGGCACAATACCAAGATGGTGTACCGTTTACGGCAGGGGCTTTTACCACAGGTAAATATCCATTTATGATGTTCGGTTTGCCAGCAGCAGCGTTCGCGATTTATCGTCAAGCGAAACCAGAACGTAAAAAAGTAGTCGCAGGTTTAATGTTATCAGCAGGGCTTACAGCATTCTTAACAGGGATTACAGAACCATTAGAATTCTCATTCTTATTTGTAGCGCCGATTCTTTATGTTGCACATGTCATTTTAGCAGGTTCTTCATTCTTAATTATGCATTTATTAGGCGTTAAAATCGGTATGACCTTCTCAGGCGGTTTTATTGATTATATTTTATATGGCTTATTATCATGGGATCGTTCCAATGCGTTATTAGTGATTCCAGTCGGTATTTGTTATGCAGTTGTGTACTACTTCTTATTCACATTCTTAATTAAGAAAATGAACTTGAAAACACCAGGTCGAGAAGATCAAGAAGTGACACAAACGAACGTGTCAGTGAGTGAATTACCATTTAAAGTATTAGATGCGATGGGTGGTAAAAACAACATTAAACATTTAGATGCATGTATTACACGCTTACGTGTAGAAGTGAATGATAAGTCTCAAGTGGATGTTCAAGAATTAAAAGATTTAGGAGCATCAGGTGTCCTTGAAGTCGGCAATAATATGCAGGCGATTTTCGGACCGAAGTCAGATCAAATCAAACATGATATGCAACAGATTATGGATGGCAAGATTACGTCTCCGTTAGAAACGACAGTAACAGAAGATGGAGATACAGAAACAGCAGAAGTTGTAGCTGAGGGCGGTGCAGTAATTTATGCGCCGATTACAGGTAAAGTCGTTTCGCTTTCAGAGGTACCTGACCAAGTATTCTCTGGCAAAATGATGGGAGATGGTTTTGCGATTCAACCATCTAAAGGTGAAGTCTACGCACCATTTGATGGTACAGTGAAGATGATCTTCCCAACCAAACATGCACTGGGTTTAGAATCTAAAGACGGCGTAGAATTATTAATTCATTTCGGTTTAGAAACCGTTAAATTGGAAGGTCAAGGCTTTGATATTTTAGTTGAAGCAGGGGATAAAATTGTACTGGGCCAACCGTTGATGAAAGTAGATTTAGATTATATTGAGAAACATGCGGATAGTACTATCACACCGATTATCGTCACAAATCAAGAACAACCAGAAATAGAGTTGGTTCATGAAGGTGAAGTGACACATGGGGATAAAATCGCTATAGTCAAACCATAGTAAAACAAACACAAACTGGTGTCTAAATTCTTTTAGGCATCAGTTTTTATTTTTAGGGTTAGGGGTAAAGAGTAGCGTTGAAGGGAATGATAAATAAAAAGTTTCTTTTTTTACAAAATAGCGATAAAATATGATTAATCAATAGCAAGGAATGGTGAAGTACATGGAAAATAATGATAAACCGAAGCGTTTTTCGCTGAGTGAAACACGGTTTATGAGATTTATCGGAGGCAAGAACTTGATGTTCGGTCTTCTGATGTTGATTATGATTGGATTAACAATATTTATATTTGATAAAGTATCGTACATATTCCACCCGTTTGTGATCATATTCAATACGATTGCAGCGCCGGTTATTTTAGGTTTGATCTTATTCTACTTGTTAAATCCAGTTATTCAATTTATGGAACGTTATAATATCCCAAGACTATGGGGGATTATTATTCTGTTTTGTTTCGCTGCAGCGGTGATTGCGTTAGTAGTTAATTTACTAATTCCAGTCATTAGCGACCAAATCAAAACGTTCGCGCATAACTTCCCACGTTATGTAGATAAATTTAATGAAATGGTTGATCAAGTAACCAGCTGGTCGCATTTTGCGGGTATGTCTGATTTCTATACGCAAATTCAAGATCAGCTTGATAAAATAGCGAAGAAAGTACCGACAATGGTTTCAGATTTCTTTGATGGTTTCGGAACGAAGATTATGTCAATCGCTGAAGCGGTTGTGAATATTGGTGTGGTTATCGTCACAACACCATTCGTACTCTTCTTCTTCTTAAAAGATGGTCATCGCTTCAAAGCAGGTTTAACAAAAGTGATGCCACCGAAATATCGTCAAGATGTGCATGAAGTAATTGAAAGCATGAGCTTACAAGTAGGTTCATATATCCAAGGTCAAATCATTGTATCATTTTGTATCGGTATCTTACTCTTTATCGGTTATTCGATTATCGGTTTAGATTACAGCTTAGTTTTAGCGAGTATTGCGGCAGTCACTAGTGTGGTTCCTTATTTAGGACCAACCATCGCAATTTCTCCAGCTATTATTATGGCATTGATTACATCACCGATTATGTTAGTAAAATTAATTGTTGTGTGGACAGCAGTTCAATTTATTGAAGGTCACTTTATTTCACCTAACGTCATGGGTAAAACATTAAAGATTCATCCTTTGACAATTATCTTTGTATTATTATGTGCAGGTAATTTACTTGGTATTGTGGGTGTCATTCTCGCAATTCCTGGTTATGCGGTCATTAAAGTGTTAGTCACACACTTATTCGGTATGTATAAACGTCGTTATAACCGTTATTATGGTCAAGATTCAGGACCTTATGAAGTTGCTGATGATGAGTGGGCAGATAATCCGAATAATCAATTGAAGTAAAGTAACGTATAAGGCATGACACTTTTGTTAGGTGTCATGTCTTATTTTTTTGGTGCTTTGACATATAGTTATGTGGTAACATTTTGGTATATTATAAATCATTTCATGAATTGCTTGAAATGGTGTGAGGAATTGAGGGAAACAATGTCAAAACAATTAAAAGGTCGATTAATCACCGGTGCGAAAATTGTGTTTGCGACTGTTCTTTTTATCTTAGTTGTGACGACTTTATACAAAGAACTCTCAACCATGAACTTTAAAAAATTATTTGTACTGTTTGAAAAATTGAATCGTGTTGAATTAACGAGTCTGTTAGTTGCTGGTGGCTTATCTATATTATTATTAAGCCTGTATGATGTGACGATGGTACGGACTTTAAAATTGAAAATGTCTTTATTTAAAGTATTACGTGTCAGCTATATTATCAATGCGTTGAATTCTATTATCGGATTTGGAGGCTTTATCGGTGCGGGTGCACGTCTATCAGTCTATAAACCTTACGTGAAAGATACGAAAACGTTATTGCATTATATTTCATTGGTTTTATTATCGATGTTGACTGGTTTAAGCATGCTGTCGATTCTAGTCGTGACCCATGTCTTTAATGCGAAACATTTACTGAATGATTATCCAGTAGTACATGTTTTACTCTATGTGGTCGCATGTTTCTTGCCTGTATTTATCTTTATCACAATTAAAAAACCAGTAGAACCGTCTCGCCGTTTTACAGGTGTCTATTTAACACTAGTGTCAGGTGTGGAATGGTTAGCCGCAAGTTTTGTACTCTATTTTGCATTACGAATTGTCAACTTAGATGTGTCATTCACATCATTTGTCGGTATCTTTATTATTGCGGCGATTGCCGGGTTAATCAGTTTTATTCCTGGTGGTTTCGGGGCTTTTGATGTCGTGATTTTAGTCGGCTTGAAGCACTTGAATTTACCAGAAGAAAAAATTGTCTTAGCGTTGATGTTATATCGTTTTGCGTATTATATCATTCCAGTGATTATTGCGTTAATCTTATCAATGTTTGAATTCGGTACTTCAGCTAAACGTTATATTGAACAATCGAAGTACTATACACCAGCAAAAGAAGTGACTTCATTTTTATTTTCATATCAAAAATCCATCACTTCTAAAATTCCATCGCTTTCTTTAGCGGTACTGGTCATGTTTACGAGTTTAGTCTTTATCTTAAATAACGTCAGTATTATTTATGAAGGCTTATATGATCCGAACCATATGTTTTATTATATTGTGGTGACGATTCATACGAGTGCTTGTTTAATTCTGATGTTGAATGTTCGCGGTATCTTTAAACAAAGCCGCAGAGCCATATTATTTGCGATGGTTTCTATCGTGTTGATCTTTGTGATTACAGTGTATACGAATACCTCATTTTTATTAATTACGTGGTTGCTTGTGGTATTTGGTTTATTGATTTATGCCTTTATGAAAGCACAAGTCCTAAAACGTCCGATTCGTTTACGCCATATAGTTTCAATGCTGATTATTAGTGTTGTTATGTTGACACTGAATCACTATATGATTGTCTTTGTATTAGATGCGGTAGATGCTTACCGTATTGAAGTAGATAACTCAATGTTACGTTATTACTTATGGTTGACCATTCTTGTGGTTATTATTATCGTGACGTTTATTGTCTGGTTATTTGAAAATGCGTATCGTAAAGATTATCCAGCCAATGATATCGAACAGTGTGAAGCGATTATCGAAAAATTCGGCGGCAACTATTTAAGCCATTTGCTTCATAGTGGAGATAAAACTGTGTATATGGATGAATCGAAAGAAGCGTTTGTGATGTATCGCTTTAAACTTAATTGTATTGTGGTATTAGGTGATCCGATTGGTAATCCTAAACGATTTAATGATTTGTTTGAATCGTTGTACCATTATGCTAGAGATTTGGGTTATGAAGTGATTTTCTATCAAGCGACAAATCGTCATATGCCGCTATATCATGATTTTGGTAACCAGTTCTTTAAATTGGGTGAAGAAGCGGTCATTGATTTAACAACATTTACAACTTCTGGTAAAAAACGCAGAGGATTCAGAGCAACGTTAAATAAACTAGAAGACCAAAATGTTCACTTTGAGATTATAGAACCGCCATATACAGATGAATTCCTTAAGGAGTTGGAAGATATTAGTGATCAATGGTTAGACGGCAAAAATGAAATGCATTTCTCAGTCGGCCGTTTCACACATGACTATTTATCAAAAGCACCGATTGGAATTCTAAAAGAAGAAAATGGCCGTGTCATCGCATTCTGCAGTTTAATGCCGACGTATTACAATGATTCCATTTCAGTAGATTTAATTCGTTGGTTGCCAGATGTAGATTTACCGTTGATGGATGCGCTCTATCTGCATATGTTGTTATGGAGCCAAGAAAAAGGCTACAAAGCATTTAACATGGGTATGGCGACCTTATCCAATGTCGGTCAAAATGAATACTCATATTGGAATGAACGTGTCGCAGGTAAAATCTTTGATAACTTTAATACGTTATATCGCTTCAGCGGTTTAAGACGTTATAAAGATAAATTCAAACCAGAGTGGGAACCACGATATTTAGTTTACTCAAGACACAGTTCCTTATGGCAAAGTATGATTAAAGTGTTGTTAGTGATTCGCTCTAAACACTAGTTGAACCGTTTCATACTGCAAGGTGCATATAAAGATCGAGGCCAAAAAAGGTCTCGGTCTTTTTTTAATGGTTTACGATTAAACGTATGTAAACTTTGTTATCCAAATATTTTATTTTAATCCAAAATTCAGAAAACTAAGAAAAGTCTATTGACATTGTCTGAATTTCAGTCTATACTCTGAATAAATTAATAAAAAAACTTATCAAGAATGGTGGAGGGACTGGCCCTACGATACCAGGCAACCTATTTAAGTTAGGTGCTAATTCCAGCAGGTGAAGACCTGAAAGATAAGCCCGTAGCGAGTCTATCTTTTTCAGGTAGGCTCGTTTTTTACATTTAAGGAGGAAATGAACATGACAAATGATTTTAAATTCGAAACGTTACAATTACACGCAGGACAAGAGGTAGATGAAGCATCGCATTCGAGAGCGGTACCGATTTATCAAACAACATCTTTCACATTTGATGATACACAACATGCGGCGAACTTATTCGGCTTAAAAGAATTAGGTAATATTTACTCACGTTTAACAAACCCGACAGTAGCAGTGTTTGAAACACGTGTAGCAGAACTTGAAGGCGGTGTCGCTGGGGTTGCGGTAGCTTCAGGTATGGCTGCAATCACATATGCGATTCAAACTGTTGCAGATGCAGGTGATCACATTGTCGCAAGCTCTACGTTATACGGTGGTACACATACATTATTTGCACATACGTTACCTAAATTCGGTATTGATGTTTCAATCGTAGACAGCAAAAACTTTGATGAAGTTAAAAATGCGATTAAAGAGAATACAAAAGCACTATATATCGAAACAATCGGTAACCCTGAAGGTAATGTTGAAGATATCGAAAAGTTAGCAGAAATTGCACATGAAGCGGGTATTCCATTAATTGTTGATAATACATTTGCTTCTCCATACTTAATCCAACCAATCAAATACGGTGCGAACATTGTGGTACATTCAGCGACTAAATTTATTGGTGGTCATGGTACTTCAATGGGTGGTGTTGTCGTTGATGGCGGTAACTTCGATTGGACACAAAACGATAAATTCCCAAGCTTAACAGAACCTGATCCATCTTATCATGATTTAGTGTTCACTGAAGCGTTCGGACCAGCTGCTTTAGCATTCAAAGTCAGAACAACATTATTACGTGATACAGGTGCAGCACTTTCTCCATTTAATGCTTTCTTATTACTACAAGGTTTAGAAACATTATCATTACGTGTTGAACGTCATGTTGAAAACGCAGAAAAAGTTGCGAAATTCTTAGAAAACCATGACAAAGTTGAATGGGTTAAATATGCAGGCTTACCATCAAGCGAATACTATGATTTAAAAGAAAAATATTTACCTAAAGGTGCAAGCTCTATTTTCACTTTCGGTGTCAAAGGCGGTTATGACGCAGGCATTAAATTTATCGAATCTTTAGAACTCTTCTCTTTACTTGCGAACGTCGGCGATGCGAAATCATTAGTGATTCATCCGGCTTCTACAACACACGCACAATTAAATGAAGAAGATCAATTGAAAGCAGGTATTACACCTGAAACAATCCGTGTGTCTATCGGTCTTGAACATATTGATGATATTATCGCTGACTTAGAAAAAGGATTAGACGCGATTTAAGATGTTGTTTATTGATAGCGTTCCGATTCTGCCTGTACTAAAAACAGAGCAAATCGAATTTAAAGAGAAGCGTATACCTGAAGGTTTGAATTTATTGATTGTTAATTTGATGCCGGTGAAACAAGATGCTGAAAGACAGTTGCTGAGACTGCTTGGTTTGACGAGCCACGCAATTAATGTTGACTTCATCTATCCGGTTACTCAAAAATCGCAGTCTGCTTCTTATAATCATGCAGAACAGTATTATAAAACGTTTGAAGCTGTCAAACATCGCCATTACGATGGCATGATTATGACAGGGGCTCCTGTAGAACATCTTGATTTCTCTGAAGTCTATTACATCGAGGAATTAAGAAAGATTTTTGATTGGTCGAATACACATGTGAAACAACGTTTGTTTATTTGCTGGGGTGCGCAATTTGCTTTGAATTATCGCTACGGTATTCATAAGCGAATGTTTAAAAAGAAACTCACTGGAATTTATCGCTATCATATTTTACAAGCACATCCTGCGTTATCTGAAATACCAGAATACATTATTCCACAATCTAGAGGTTCTTATATGGATCCAGGAGAAGTCATGGAAGAAGAAGACTTAAATGTGATTACGTATAGTCCGTATACGGGTATAGACTTTATCTCTAATCGCAATCAAACAGATTTATTTATCGGCGGTCATTTTGAATATGAGAATGATACGTTGTTAAATGAATTTAAACGTGATAGTGATAAGTCTAAAGAAACCGCAGTTAAACCTAAAAACTACTTCAGAGGAGATTCTCTAGACTTGTTGCCAGCCCATTGGATTTCTTATGCGCAACAATTATTCCAAAACTGGACGGATATGATGTATGCATCGCGTTGGTCAAATGCAGAGCAAACAGCAGAATCAATTCTAAAACAAAATAAAGCATAGAAAAAATGCGCAAGTCTGTCATCAATCACTATGATGAGCTTGCGCATTTTTATATGATAATCAGCTTATGAGTCTTTTCGTTGTTGTTTGATGGCTTCACGTTGTGCTTGTTCTTCTTGATAACGTTCTGGATTCTTTTTATAGAAGTCTTGATGATATGTTTCTGCTTCATAGAATGTCGCAACAGGTAAAACCTTCGTCGCAACAGCTTTATCTTTGTTGATAGTTGATTTTAATGACTCGATATATTGTTCAGCGGTTTCTTGTTGGTCTTCATTAGTATAGAATATAGCTGTACGGTACTGTGAGCCTCGATCTTGATATTGACCTTCAGCGTCGGTAGGATCGATGACTGAAAAGAAAATCTCAAGTAATTTATTGTATGAAATTAAGGCAACGTCGTACTCTATTTTAACGGTTTCTAAATGACCGGTTTGACCTGTTTTAACTTGTTCATACGTGGGATGATCAACAGTGCCTCCCATGTAGCCGGATGTAACTTTTTCAACACCATCAAAGGTATCGAAAGGTTTAGTCATGCACCAAAAGCATCCCCCGGCAAAATAAGCTGTATTGATATTCATTCAATCTATCCTTTCTTTTTATGGGACCTTAGTACCATTTGCTTAGAAAATACTTGATTTTTAAAAGAAAATTATATAACTTTAGTATGTATTAATTATATTACATAGGCTGTTAATTTTGAAGTATAAGGTTGGTTAAAATGACAAATGAAACGAATAATGACAATTATAAACGAAGCAGTGGCGAACAACCGCTTCCGAAACGCACCAAGAAACGCATGCGCAAACTTCCGTTTGTGATTTTAGGTATCTTAATTGTATTTATTATTATGGTTGTATATGCGGTGTCTGGGTATAGAAGCGGTATTAATTATGCGAAAAAACATAATTCAAATATGAAAGTAGAGAAGTTTAACGGTCCTGTTAAAAACGACGGTAAGATTTCTATTTTACTCTTAGGGGCAGACAAATCAGATGGCGGTAAATCTAGAACAGACTCTATCATGGTAGCACAATATGACTATATTCATAAAAAAATGAAAGTGGTCTCTGTGATGCGTGATACATACGCAAAAATTCCAGGATATAGAGACTATAAAATTAATGCAGCCTATTCATTAGGTGGTGCTGAGCTTTTAAGAAAAGCTTTGGTTGAAAACTATGGTATTAACCCTGAATACTATGCGGTCGTGGATTTCGAAGGTTTCGAGAAAATGGTCGATGAGTTAGCTCCTGATGGTGTTCCGATTGATGTAGAGAAAGATATGTCAGAATTAATTGGTGTCTCACTGAAAAAAGGGCATCATAATTTAAATGGTAAAGAGCTATTAGGTTATGCACGTTTTCGTCATGACCCTGAAGGTGACTTTGGTCGTGTCAGACGACAACAACAAGTGATTCAAGCGTTAAAACAAGAAATGACAAAACCAGGTGCGATTTTTAAATTACCTAAAGTCGCAGGTATTTTACGTGGTTATTTGAATACAGATATTCCAGACTCTGCGTTAATTCAAACGGGTATGAACTTCGGTATCCGCGGTGATAAAGACGTGAAGACATTAACGGTTCCGATGAAAGGGACTTATCAAGATATTCAAACACCTGAAAGCGGCAGTGCGTTAGAAGTAGATAAGCCTGCGAATAAAAAGGCAATTGAAGAATTTTTAAATGACAACAGCAATGATAACAGCAACAAGAAAAAAGAAGGACAAAATTAACAGCGCAGTACTTTGGTTCATATTGATGGAATATATGGATTGAGTAGAAAGCAGTCGGCATATAGATGTCGGCTGTTTTTTACGTTTAAAGCGGTGTGGGTGGTCTGTATGTGTATGTAAAGTGGATAGAGATGTGAAACGAAGGAAGTTAAGGTGAAGGAGAGGTAAGTAGTAAAGAGGATAGAAATAGATGAGAGGTAAAGGTGAAAGAGGAGATAGAGAGGTAAAATAAGAAAGGTGAGAAGCGGTTAGTGTTAATGATTAACTGCTGCTCACCTTTTTTTATTATTGGTCTGATTTTCTAACGCCGCCGACACCGTAATGTGTTGGTTTCATTTCTTCTAATACTACACTGATAGCGTTGCGATCAGCATTTGTAGTTTTTTCTACAGCATCTGTTACTTCTTTAACTAATGCTTTTAATTGTTCGTCTGTACGACCTTCGATTAATTTAATGTTTACTAATGGCATGAGAACGCCTCCCTTGTTTGATGTAAGTTTATTATACCACTAATGTATCGAAGAGATTAGGAATATAATAATTTTTAAAACAGAACATTTGTTCTCTTTAGTATTGAATAAGAACAAATGTTCGTATATACTAAAAGTATCAGAAGCGGGGGTGTTACAATGTATGATTACCATTTATTAGAGGATAGAGATATTTTATGTATTGACCAAAAAAGCTTCTTTGCGAGTGTATCGTGTATCTCAAAAGGTTTAGATCCTTTAAAGACAAAGCTTGCGGTGGTCGCTGATACAAAACGACAAGGTTCTGTTGTATTAGCAGCAACACCACCATTAAAAGCCATCGGTATAACCACAGGTTCAAGATTGTTTGAAATTCCGCACCGCAATGATATTTATATTATTAATCCCAGTATGCGTAAGTATCTGGACGTTTCGATTATGATTTCTAAAATTGCTTTGCAGTATGTACCACCTGAAGATTTGCATCAGTATAGTATTGATGAATTTTTTATGGATGTGACAGACAGTTATCATCGCTTCAGTAGTACCGTCCATTCATTTTGTATCAAATTGATGAAAGAAATTTATGAACAGACACAGATATACTGTACAATCGGTATCGGTTCAAATATGTTGCTGAGTAAACTTGCGATGGATATTGAAGCAAAACATAATGATAACCGTATTGTGGAATGGCGCTATCAAAATGTGCCAGAGAAGTTATGGAATATCCAACCCTTGCATAAGTTTTGGGGGATCAATACACGTACCGAAAAGAAATTGAATAAGCGTGGGATATTTACGATTGGTGATTTAGCACATTATCCTTATCAATACTTAAAACGAGATTTCGGAATTAAAGGGATTGATTTACATCTGCATGCACATGGGATTGATCAAAGTAAAATACGGGAGAAACATAAAATTACCAATCCATCGATTTGTAAGAGTCAGATATTAATGCACGACTATACGTATGAAGATGCGAAAGTCGTCATGCAAGAGTTAATTGAAGATGTAGCAATGCGCGTTAGATTACGTAAAATGCGTGCACGTACTATTCATTTTTCTTTTGGTTATAAAGATGGTGGAGGCGTGCATAAACAGTTCACATTAGACGAACCGACAAATTTGGAAAAAGAGATTTGGAAAGGCGTAGAAAAGTGGGCAAATCAATTATGCGAAAAAGAGCTGCTTTATCGCACGCTCAGTGTTTCATTAACACAATTTGTGCCTGAAGGTATTCAACAATTAAATCTATTTGTAGATGAGTATGAAAGAAAACGAAGTGAAGCTTTAGCGAAAGCAATTGATCAACTACAAGAAAAATATGGTAAAGGTATTGTTTCAAAAGCCATATCTTATACAGATGCTGGTACGAAATACGGACGCTTAGGTCTTATGGCAGGCCATAAAATGTAAAGAAAGCTCCCTATAAAGCTTGATGTATGCTTTGAAGGGAGCTTTTAATGATTTATAGACTGTAAGTATCGAATTCATTTAAGGCATTAATGCCAAGTTCACGATCTTCAGGTGTTTTAAAACTGATGCGTAATGCACCATAGATATCTTCTCTGACTTCCACAATATTAATGTTACTTATAGAAATATTATGTAAACTTAGTATAGATGTTACTTTGCTGATCATACCAGGTTCGTCAGGGATGTCGACGTATAATTCGTAAGAACTAGACACAGCACCTGGTTTTTTCGCTGGTAACTGATTACGGTACTCACGTGCTTGCTCGAAAAATTGATAAATACCTTCGTTATCGTCATTTTTGATTTGTGAAGCGAGTAGGGCGAGTTGTGTTTGCCATTCTTCGATACCAGATAAGATATATGCTTTATTCTCATGCATAATATCGCTCCACATTTCAGGACTGCTGCTGGCAATACGTGTGATATCTCGGAAACCACCAGCTGCTAACTGTTTAATTAATGGGGAATCTTGATCATGATTTAAACTTAAATTGACTAAAGATGCTGCAGCGATATGAGGAATATGACTGACAATACTCGTCACAAAATCATGTTCTTCAGGTGATGTAGCAATGACTTTTGCGCGTGTGGCTTGGAGTAACTGTTTAATTTCTTCTGAAGCTGCATCGTTGTCTTTTTCTGAATGCACCAGCATGTAGTAAGCATTTTCGAATAAATTCTTTTTAGCGTTTAAGATGCCTGATTTGTGGCTGCCGGCCATTGGATGTCCTCCGATCAAGTGAATGTTCTCTGCTAGTAATTGTTTTTCAAAGGCTTGAATTGTCCCTTTAGTGCTTCCGGTATCTGTAATGATCAACCCAGGTTTTGTAGACAAATTTGTAAGAGTCTTTAGATATTGAACGGTTTGTTGGACAGGTGTTGCATAAATGATAATGTCTGCTTTTGCTACTGCTGCTTCATAATCTAATACTTTTTCATCAATAATCCCAATAGATAGGGCTTTATCAAGTTGACTTGGATTAGAATCATAGGCGATGATATTGACATCATCATGAAAGTACTTGAAATTAGTAGCTAAACTGCCTCCGATTAAACCTAAACCAACAAATAAAATATTTTTAGTCAAAAGACTCACCTCTGTCTAAATTTTCAGAATAGCGATATTATAGTGTATATTTTCAAATGGTGCAAGGTCTTTCACTTATCTATTTCAATTTCTATTTGGAAAATTAATCGGTACAATAAGAGTAAGGAGGGGTCTTTTATGTCAAAAAATATTTTTGAAACTATTAAAACATTAACTGAAATTCCAAGCCCATCAGGTGATGCTTATCAAGCTATAGAGTATGTGCAATCTTTTGCGGAGGATTTAGGGTATCCGACTTATGTGACAAATAAAGGTGCATTGATGATTACAGTTAAAGGTGAAAATGATGTAGATCATCGTTGTATTACTGCACATGTAGATACTTTAGGCGCAATGGTCAAAGAAATTAAAGAAGATGGTCGCTTAGGTATTGAGTTGATTGGCGGTTATGCGTTCAACGCAATTGAAGGTGAATACTGTACGATTCATACAGATTCAGGTAAAAACTATACAGGCACGATTTGTTTACATGAAACTTCAGTTCATGTTTATAAAGACAACCATAATATTCCACGAGATAAAGAACATATGGAAATCAGAATTGATGCGGTAACACATAATGAAGAAGATACACGCCAATTAGGTATTGAAGTAGGGGACTTTGTAAGTTTAGATCCTAGAACAATCATTACAGAGAATGATTTTATTAAATCTCGTCATTTAGATGACAAGGCAAGTGTTGCGATGATTATGGATTTCTTAGAAGACTATAGCAAGAATGATAAAACATTGCCTTATACGACACACTTCTTTATTTCAAATAATGAAGAAATTGGTTATGGTGCGAATGCGTCAATTCCAGGTAAAGTGAATGAATACATCGCATTTGATATGGGTGCGTTAGGTGATGGTCAAACGTCAGACGAATATACAGTGTCGATTTGTGCTAAAGATGCATCAGGACCATATCATAAAAAATTACGCCAACATCTTACACAATTGGCGAAAGAAAATAATATTCCATACAAAGTTGATATTTATCCTTACTATGGCTCAGACGCTTCAGCTGCGTTACGCGCAGGAGCAGATATAAAACACGGTTTATTTGGTGCGGGTATCGAATCTTCACATGCGTTAGAGCGTACGCATCTTGATTCAATCAAAGCGACACAACGTTTACTTGAAGTCTATCTTTATTCAGAAATGGTTGGAGATTAATTCGAAATAGTTAGAAATTTTGAATTTATGTGTTGACATCTTAAAAAAGAGCGTGTATTATTCAAAGTACATTGCAAACGACGTTAGAAGTAAACGTAGCTTATATGATTTGTAGCACACAGAAAACTGATGGTTGATGTAAATCAGTACAACATATAATGTGAATTGGGCTTTTAATGTGCAAGATCAACAATTTAAATAATGAATAAGAACATGAAAATGTTGAACTAAGGTGGCACCACGGTAACGCGTCCTTATCGGAAGAGCGTTATTGTGGTGTTTTTATATTGAGTTAAAAAGAAAAAGAGAAATACAGTGAAGAGATAAAATGAAGTAGTTAAGCAGTTAGAGTAAATTCAGAAAGTTAGTGGTTGATGCAAACTAACCTCGCTGCCTAATGAATTGGGTTTTGTTGGAAGCTGACAATTCAATCAAGTATGAGTGGGTCATCAAACTGATGGCTAATAAAGGTGGTACCGCGCCAAAAGCGTCCTTGTTACAACAAACAAGGACGCTTTTTATTATGGGAGGAGAATTAACATAATGGATGTAGTATACAAGAGATTAAATGCTGATATTACCCCTGAAGCATTAGCACAATTAGCAAAGCGAAAAATTATTTTAGAAAGTGCAAGTCAAAATAAAACTAAAGGTCGTTATTCAGTCGTTGCCTTTGATATATACGGTGAGGTGATATTGACTGAAGATGAACTTACAATAAAAACACCAGAACAAACAATCACAGAGACGAAACAACCTTATCAAAGACTTAAAGAATATGTTCAAAGTTATTACGCAGAGATTGAAGAGGACTTATTAAAAGATCTACCATTTATTTCAGGATTTATCGGCTCATGTAGTTTTGATTTAGTCAGACATGAATTTCCAGTACTAAAGAAAAGACAAGTTGCTGATAAACCAAATCAAACTGACGTTCATTTATACATGATTGAAAATGTATATGTATTTGATCATTATAAAGAATACTTGTATGTGATATCTACAAACTTATTCTCGAATGAGCCGCCTGAAGCGATTGAAAAAAGAGTAAACCAACAAATAGATGCTTTACAAAATGTTAAATTGTATCAGCCGGATACTTCTTTTGTGCCAAGTCAAAAAGATATTATTCCGAATATTCAGGATAATCAATTTATTCGAAATATTTCAAAATTTAAACAGTTAATTACTGAGGGAGATATGTTCCAAGTTGTCCCTTCAAGAATTTATCGTTATAAACATGAGTTCGGCGATAAATTACATGACTTATCTTATCAACTGTATCGTAAGTTGAAACGTCAAAATCCAAGTCCATATATGTATTACTTAAATATCGATGAACCGATTATCGTCGGAAGTTCACCTGAAAGTTTCGTCAAAGTTAAAGGTAATGAAGTTGTTACTAATCCAATTGCCGGAACAATCAAAAGAGGACAAACACCTGAAGAAGACGAAGCTAATGCACAGCAATTGTTAAGTGATGAAAAAGAGTTAAGTGAACATCGTATGTTAGTAGATTTAGGAAGAAATGATATTCATCGTGTCAGTAAGACAGGAACATCTAAAATTGAACGTTTAATGGAAATTGAAAAATATGAACACGTGATGCATATCGTTAGTGTCGTAACTGGGCAGCTTAATGAAAAAATGTCACCTATGGACATTATCGCAAGCTTATTACCAACAGGCACGGTATCGGGTGCACCAAAACTCAGAGCAATTGAACGTATCTATGAAGCACATCCGTATAAACGTGGCGTTTACAGCGGTGGTGTCGGTTATATCAACTGCAATCACGATTTAGATTTCGCTTTAGCGATTCGTACGATGTTAATTGATGAGACGTATGTAGATGTAGAGGCAGGATGTGGTGTTGTATATGATTCAATACCTGAAAAAGAATTAGAAGAAACGAAACTTAAAGCGAAAAGCTTATTGGAGGTTACACCATGATATTAATCGTAGATAATTATGACTCATTTACTTATAACTTAGTGAATATCGTAGCAGGTTACACAGATGTCGTGGTGAAATACCCTGATGATCCGACAGTCTTTGACTTACAACCAGATGCGGTGATTATTTCACCGGGACCTGGTCATCCTGAAGATACAGACGACTTAAATCGTATTATTAAACATTTTGAAGACTTGCCGATTTTAGGTATCTGCTTAGGTGCACAGGCTTTGACATGTTACTACAAAGGCCATGTTATCCAAGGTGCCAGTGTCTTACATGGCAAGATTGATACGATGCACCAATTAAAACCGACAGTCTTATACGAAGGGTTGCCTGAAGCATTTAAAATCATGCGTTACCACTCGCTCATCAGCGATCCAGAAACATTCCCAGAATCATTAGTTATTACAGGAGAAACAACGGATTGTATTCAATCTTTCGAACATCAAGATAAACCACATTATGGTATCCAGTATCATCCAGAATCTTTTGCGACTGAACATGGTACTGAGATTATTCATAACTTTATTAAACTCGTTGAGAAAGGGGCTAGCAGCCATGACACTTATTCAAAAAATCCAAACACAACCGAACTTAACGCAACAAGACATTAATACATTTATCCAAACGTTAATAAACCCGGATATTGATAATGAAACAAAAGCAGAATTGTTACGTGATTATACTGCTCGCCCATTAAATCAAACAGAAGTCACTTATTTAGTAGCAGCAATGATTCAAACGATGTATCCTGTACAACCGGTTTACCCTGGTGCTATGTGTGTATGTGGTACAGGTGGCGATAAATCAAATAGCTTCAATATTTCAACAACCGCTTCTTTCATCGTCGCTGCAGCAGGTGTCAACGTACTAAAACACGGCAACCGCAGTATCACATCCGCTTCAGGCAGCAGTGACTTACTCAATAAAATGGGAATCGCTAGTTCGCAAGTCGCTGATGTTGAAACAAGAATGCAAGAAACAGGTTTAGCCTTTTTAAATGCGACAGACACGTATCCGGTCATGAAATATATCCAACCGATTCGCAAAATGTTAGAAGGTCCAACCATCTTTAACATCTTAGGACCTATGATTCATCCATACAAATTAGAGTATCAAGTCGTAGGGGTTTACAATCCAGAGTTTGTGAAACCAATGGCTGAAACACTCTATGACTTAGGTCGAAAACGTGCCATCGTGTTACACGGCGCAAACGGAATGGACGAAGCGACATTGTCTGGAGAAAACATTATTTATGAAGTGAACCAAGAAACAGGTATTACGTCTTATCATTTAAATGCTGAAGATGTGGGCTTAACACCAGCAAGTAATGAAACATTAAAAGGCGGGACACCTGCAGAAAACTTAGAAATTACCTTAAATATTTTAACTGGCAAAGATCATTCAAGTAAACGTGATGTCGTGGTATTAAATGCTGGTATCGCATTGTATGTCGCAGAAAAAGCAGATTCGATTCAAGAAGGTGTGACATTAGCACAACAATTAATCGATGAAGGTAAAGCTTTTGCTCAATATAAAAAAACAGGAGGGCAAGTGTATGACTATATTGGATGACATTGTTGAATATAAAAAATCGTTATTAGAAGAAGGGTACTATGATCGTTTATTACGTACACTTCCAGTAACCAATGTTAAATATAAAAAGAAATTAAGTGAACGTTTAAAAGAACGGAGTCATTTATCAGTCATCGCAGAAATTAAATCTAAAAGTCCTTCAGTTAAGAAATTACCTGATCGAGATTTGACACAACAAGTTAAAGATTATGAAGCATACGGTGCACAAGCAATTTCTATCCTGACTGATGAATATTATTTCGGCGGCAGTTATGAACGCTTAAATAAACTTACAAAAGAAACGACATTACCTGTATTATGTAAAGACTTTATGATAGAACCGATTCAAATTGATGTGGCATATCGTGCAGGTGCATCCATCATTTTACTCATCGTCAATATTTTAGATGATCAACAAATGCATGAACTTTATCAATATGCGAAGTCTTTAGATTTAGATGTGTTAGTAGAAGTACACAGTAAGCAAGAATTAGCGAGAGCTTATCAACTTGCGCCAGATATTATTGGTGTAAACAACCGTGATTTAACACGTTTTGTGACGAATGTCGAACATACTAATGAAATACTAGAGAATAAAAAAGATGGTTATTACTATATTTCAGAAAGTGGCATTCATACACAAGAAGACGTCGAAAAAATTGTGGGTTCAGGTATAGATGGCATCTTAGTTGGTGAATCACTTATGAAGTGTGATGATTTATCCCAATTCTTACCAAGCTTACAGCTAAAAAAGGAGCAGTAAGATGTTCTTAAAATATTGCGGCTTTCAATCAGAAGACGATGTTACACGAGCCATAGAGAATGATATAGATGCGATAGGCTTTATCCACTATCCCAAAAGTAAACGTCATCAAAGTATAGAAGACATTGCACAATTAACAAAACTTGTACCAGAAAAGATTCATAAAGTAGTAGTGGTCGTTAATCCAACAAAGGAAATTGTTGCAAAACTTATAGAAGAAACAAATATTGATACGATTCAATTTCACGGACATGAAGATGTTGCACTCTTACGATGGTGCAACTCACAATATCCTGACATTCAAATATACAAAGCACTTCCAGCAAGTTCTGAACTAGTTGAAGCCATTGAAACTTATCGAAACGAAGTAGATTTATTTATTATCGATACACCTTCCATCCATTATGGCGGCACTGGCCAATCATTTGATTGGCAATTACTGAAACAACTGTCAGATGTTCCATATATAGTGGCAGGCGGTATGGATTTAGAGAAGATTCAACAATTCGAACAACTCGATATTCAAACAACAGGATTCGACATCGCAAGTGGCATTGAAGTAGAAGGTCGAAAAGATCCACAAGCAATGAAACAAATTTCAAATTATATTAAGGAGAGAGATAAAAATGACGAACGAAACAACACAACCCATTCAAACTGAAGTAGATGAACTTGGATTCTTTGGTAATTATGGCGGACGCTATGTCCCAGAGACATTAATGCCAGCGATTCAAGAATTAAGACAGGCTTATGATGAAGCTAAAAATGATCCCGAATTCCAACAAGAATTAGATTACTATTTAAAAGATTATGTAGGACGTGAAACACCTTTAACTTATGCGAAATCCTATACAGAAGAGTTAGGTGGCGCAAAAATTTATTTAAAACGTGAAGACTTAAACCATACAGGCGCACATAAAATTAATAATGCTTTAGGTCAAGCCTTACTAGCTAAACGTATGGGCAAACGTAAATTGGTTGCTGAAACAGGTGCAGGCCAACATGGTGTAGCCAGTGCAACCGTAGCAGCACTCTTTGATATGGAACTTGTGGTTTTCATGGGTGAAGAAGATATCCAACGTCAAGCATTGAACGTATTCAGAATGGAATTATTAGGTGCCAAAGTAGTGTCTGTGACAGATGGTCAAGGTACATTATCGGATGCGGTGAACAAGGCGTTACAATATTGGGTCAGCCACGTTGACGATACACACTATTTATTAGGTTCAGCATTAGGACCAGATCCGTTCCCAACAATGGTTCGTGATTTCCAAAGTGTTATCGGCAATGAAATCAAATCACAAATTTTAAAAAAAGAAGGTCGTTTACCTGACGCAGTAGTTGCATGTGTAGGCGGCGGTTCTAACTCAATTGGTACGTTCTATCCTTTTGTACAAGATAAAGACGTAAAATTGTATGGTGTAGAAGCTGCAGGTGAAGGTGAAGACACAGAAAAACATGCTTTAGCAATCGGTAAAGGCTCTGTTGGTGTCTTACATGGTACGAAAATGTATCTATTACAAGATGACAACGGTCAAATCGGTTTAGCACACTCTATTTCAGCGGGTCTAGATTATCCAGGTATTGGACCTGAGCATAGTTACTATCATGATATTGGTCGTGCGGAATATCCAAGTGCATCAGATGAAGAAGCGATGGAAGCTTTAATCAGATTTACGAAAGCAGAAGGCATTATTCCAGCAATTGAAAGTGCACATGCCTTAAGTTATGTAGAAAAATTAGCACCGACAATGGGCAAAGATGAAATTATTGTTGTTACTGTTTCAGGTCGAGGAGATAAAGACATGGATACAATTCGTAAATATACACAAGAACGAGGTGAAGGTCATGAGTAAACTATTTATTCCTTATATTATGGGTAACAAAAAATTTATTGATAATTTAAAAGTCTTACAAGAAGAAGGGGCAGATATTGTTGAAATCGGCCTACCATTCTCAGATCCTGTCGCAGATGGTCCAACAATTATGGATGCAGGCAGTAAGGCAATTAAAGAAGGTATGAGTGCACGCGTGATTTTAGATGAGCTTAAAGCACATAAAGATGAATTACAAGGGTCTAAATATGTCTTAATGACTTACTATAATGTAATTTTACATTATGGAGAAGCAGCATTTTTAGAAGACTGTGAGGCAGCAGGTGTATACGGTTTAATTATTCCGGATTTACCATTTGAACTTGCAGAACAACTCAAAGCACGTTTCCCTGATCGCAAAGTCAATATCATCTCATTAATTGCTATGACCGCTTCAAACGAACGTATTGAACACATCGCAGCACATGCTGAAGGATTCATCTATACTGTAACAATGAATGCGACAACTGGAGATAATGGAGCGTTCCACCCAGAATTACAACAAAAAATTGCATTCATTCAAGAAAAAGCAAATGTACCTGTTGTAGCAGGATTCGGTATCAGAACACCAGAACAAGTCGCAGAAGTGACACGTTTCGCTGATGGTGCAGTCATTGGCAGTGAAATCGTCAAACGTTTCGCAAATGACGAAGAAGCAACAACAAGAGGCTACTTACAAAGTATTCGTAAAGCATTAGATGAAAATAAAACAACTGCACAATCATAAAATGTTTTTTTAAATCAGGGTCTGTCTCAGACTCTGATTTTCGCTTTATATATAGTGGTTTTGATAACGGTTTGACACGTGTGCGTGTTATGATAGATAAGCAAGGTTATTACACAAGGTACTTACTTAAAGGCGAACCAGAATAGTTGTAAGAAGTTGAATTCTTGCTTAACATACATAATAAAACAACAGAAATGAAAGGTTTCAATTTTAGTTTTCCTTTTGGGTATTGTATAATAATGAAGATTGAAAATTGATACCAATAAGAAATTAAAAGATAGAGAATACGAATTAGGAGTTATTGAAATTATGAAGTTTACCAATTTAACTACAGCTGAATTTGGAGATTTTACAGATAAAATGCCGTATAGCCATTTTACACAAATGGTAGGCAACTATGAGTTGAAAGTTGCAGAAGGTACAGAAACACATCTTGTCGGGGTGAAAGACAAAGATGACAATGTCATTGCAGCATGTTTACTTACAGCTGTGCCAGTAATGAAATTCTTTAAATATTTCTATTCAAACCGTGGGCCGGTCATTGACTATGATAATAAAGAATTAGTCCATTACTTCTTTAGAGAATTAAAGGCATATGTTAAACAATACAATGCATTATACTTAAGAGTAGATCCATATTTACCATATCAATACCGTAACCATGATGGTGAGATTATAGGAAATGCAGGTCATGATTGGATATTTGATAAAATGGAACAATTGGGTTATATCCATCAAGGCTTTACAACTGGCTTTGATCCGATTATTCAAATTCGTTTCCATTCTGTATTAGATTTAAAAAATAAAACACCACAAGATGTTTTAAAAGGTATGGATAGTCTACGTAAACGTAATACGAAAAAAGTAAAACGTAATGGTGTAAAAGTCCGCTTCTTAGGTGAAGATGAAATGCATATTTTCCGTAAATTTATGGAAGATACTGCAGAAGCGAAAGACTTTGATGATCGTGAAGACGACTTCTATTATTACAGACTAAAACACTATAAAGATCGTGTCTTAGTACCGATGGCTTACATTGATTTTGAAGAGTATATTAATGAATTGAACGCTGAACAAAAGAATTTAGAAAAAGAAATCAATAAAGCTGAGAAAGACTTGAATAAGAATCCTGAGAACCAAAAAGCTGCACGCAAAAAAGAAAACCTTGAACAACAATTAGAAGCACATCATCAAAAAGTTGCTGAAGCGCGCGACTTACAACAAAAACATGGTAATGAACTACCGATTTCAGCTGGATTCTTTATTATTAATCCATTTGAAGTTGTTTATTATGCAGGTGGTACTGCGAATGAATACCGTCACTTTGCGGGAAGTTATGCAGTGCAATGGGAAATGATCAACTATGCGATCAACCATGGTATCGATCGTTATAACTTCTATGGTATCAGCGGCCACTTTACTGAAGACGCTGAGGATGCAGGCGTTGTGAAGTTCAAAAAAGGATTTAACGCAGATGTAATTGAATATGTTGGAGACTTTATTGCACCGATTAATAAGCCGATGTATAAACTTTATACAACGCTTAAGAAAATCAAAGATAGATAAACATAAGGTAGAAGGGAAATAAAGAAATGAAATTTACAGAGTTGACAGTTAAAGAATATGACAATTTTGTGCAGAATCCATCGCTAGAAAGCCATTATTTTCAAACGAAAGAAAATATCGGCACAAGAGAAGCAGACGGTTTTGAAGTTGTATTATTAGGGATTAAAGACATCGACAACCGTGTGATTGCAGCAAGTTTATTCTCTAAAATTCCTACAATGGGAAGTTATGTTTATTATTCAAACCGTGGTCCGGTGATGGACTATAGCGATTTAGGTCTTGTAGAGTTTTATTTACGTGAGTTAGAGAAATACTTACGTCAGCATAATTGCTTATATGTGAAATTAGATCCATATTGGATTTACCAAATTTATGATAAAGACGTAAACCCATTCCCAAGTCGTGAACAAAATGATGCACTTGTGAACTTATTTAAATCACACGGTTACCATCACCACGGCTTCACAACAAAATACGACACTTCAAGCCAAGTGCGTTGGATGGGTGTCTTAGATCTTAAAGACGAAACACCAGCCTCTCTTAAAAAACAATTTGATAGCCAACGTAAACGTAATATCAATAAGTCAATTAATTATGGGGTAAAAGTTCGTTTCTTAGGTGAAGACGAACTAGATAAATTCTTCAAGTTATACCGTGAAACTGAAGAACGTGCTGGTTTCGTTTCAAAAACAGATGAGTACTTCAAAAACTTCATTGAGCACTATGGTGATAAAGTATTAATCCCATTAGCTTATATTGATTTAGATGAGTACATCACATCGCTACAAGAGTCATTAAATGATAAAGAAGGCCGTCGTGATCAAATGATGGCGAAAGAAAATAAATCTGATAAACAATTGAAGAAAATCTCAGAGTTGGATAAACAAATTGAACATGACCAAAAAGAATTGCTGAAAGCGAGCGAATTGCGACAAACAGATGGTTCAATTCTAGATTTAGCTGCAGGTGTTTATTTCGCAAATGCCTATGAAGTGAACTACTTCTCTGGTGGTTCTTCAGAGAAATATAATCAATATATGGGACCATATATGATGCATTGGTTCATGATTAACTATTGCTTCGAACATGGTTATGATCGTTATAATTTCTATGGTTTATCAGGTGATTTCACTGAAGATAGTGAAGACTACGGTGTGTACCGCTTCAAACGCGGCTTCAATGTACAAATTGAAGAATTAATCGGAGATTTCTATAAACCAATTCAAAAAGTGAAATATTGGATTTTCAATACGTTGAATAACATCCGTCAAAAAGTAAAAAAATAAAGGTTATGCTTTTAAGAAGTAACCTAACATAATAAAAAACGTGCTTTCCTCATCAAATTTTGAAGAAAGCACGTTTTTTTGATTTAATTAGTGCGCAAATGCGTCAAATACATAGTTTAAACCGATTAAAAGGAAAGTGAAACCAACAAAGAAAGCGATTAAAAATGCACCTATTAATGGATTGAACAATAAAATGATACCTGCGATAATACCAATGATATTAACGAGTAATGAGAAAAAGTGATATACCTTATTCGTACGCTCTACTGGTGTCACAGTAAAGACACCTAATGCAGATGAAAAGATAAACCAAAATGCAAGCATATAAATAATTGCGACTTGACCTACATTAGTAAAAACAATAAATAAAATACCGAAAATAATATTAAGAATACCAAGTATCATTAACCAGCCGCTAGCAATACCTACAAAAGCTTTTGTTAAACGTCTGAAGAATAATTCAGCAATACCATTAAATATGAAGAAAATCCCGAATAACCAAGTGATGACTGTTAAGTTTTCGACAGGGAAGCTCACGCTTAAAATTCCAATCAATGCGAATAATAAACCGATGATTAAACTTGACCATCTAATGTGATTAGTAGACAATTTTAACACCTCTTTCATGAATTATATACATTAGTATATACCCTTAAACGAAAAAATACATGTTAAAAAATTCATAAATAGTTAAAATAAGATGATAATCAACAAAAGAAGTAAATTGTATAATTAAATGGTATTTAAAGTGAAGTTAAATAGAATACTCCTTACTTAAATTGGTAAGAAGGTATGCAAATATACATAGATGCACATAGAGAGAAGGGATAAATAAGCGATACTAGGGAGGTTAAGTGACTTAAAATAAGCCTCAAAATATAAAAAAACGTTATATAAAGTAAGTCAATACACCAAGAACTATTAGAATCATGCTAAGCATAGTTGTCATTAACCATTTGAACTGAGTATTTGAGCTTTTTTGGAAATCGTCAAACTTTGTATCAAGTTTAACAATTCTACCATCTAATGCATTAAATTTATCATCAATTTTTTGATCCAGCATGTTAAAACGTTCATCGATTTTAGCATCAAGTGATTAATGTATACAGTTATTTAGCGATAAATAGCTAAAAATTAAGAGGTTTAGTTGTTTGGAAAGCTAAATGACTGTAAAAGATAGAATTAAATATATTTATGTTATGTAAACTAGTTAGTGTTATTGTATTTAAAATATTGCATATAAGGATTGACTGAGTATGTTTAGATATTGGTGTTTAAGCATTATAAATACTGTTATTAGAAAATTTGAATGCTGAGAGAGCTTCTGTATTGCATCGAGAATTAACATTACGGATAATCATACAGATGACGCAAAGTAGTTATAATTAAAATGGTATGATTAACGATGTTTAAACTGGATTGATTTAAGTAATGTCAAAGATGGATATTGTGAACATAAATAAGGTATTTATCATAAAATAAGATGCTGAGAGACGCTCTGAGCTGCAATGAGAATTAGATATGATGGATAAATACCAATGGCGTTTCATAATAGCAATTAGAAATGACTAAGCTGATTTATAATAATGAGATATGCGATTTGAACTTAGATTTGTAGTTTGAATAAATTAATATGAAGATCCACGGTAATTAAGATAAGTCAGTTCAGCTGACTGTATGCAGAAAATAACATAAGTTAGCAAAACTGAATATATGGTAAATATGACCATAAAAGCGAGGTAGCTGTATGTAACTATTCTTTTTGTTCTTTTAGTTTACATAATATATATTATAGGAAGTTATGTATTGAGCAGAAGAAGTGGTTTTACCTATACTCTATTGTGTATGTATTGATACTTTTGTTGTTATGTTTATGTTGCTTGGTCATGATTTGTAACTTGTGTTTGAGTCTTTGTTTGCTTTAGTTTGAACTTCCTCAAATTCTAAACCAAAAAAGCTGTTTTTATGTATTTTAATTTAGGTAAATTCGTACATATAGCAAGTTATGGATTTAAGTATGTAAAAAGCTTTGATTAAGGATTGGCCATTAATTGAATCAGCTGATCTGTCTCTAGTTTACATAATCTAAGATATTGCATAAATAGTATCCAGATACCTTTTTGTACCTGGATACTATATGAGTAATTTAATCTTCATTATAAGCAGCTATGAGTTCTTTAGTATATGAATGACGTGATTCATCAAATAATTGTTTTGTTTTGAAGTCATCTACAATTTGACCGTTTTGAATGACAATCATTCGTTCAACAATTTGATTTAACATTGCTATATCATGAGAAATAATGATCATTGTTGTTTGTTGTTGATTATGGATGGCTTTAAGCTTTTCGACTAATTTTTGTTCAGCAACAACATCTAAACTTGATGTGATTTCATCGCAAATTAAAACATCAGGCTGCAACATAACCGTTCTTAATACATTAAATCGTTGTAATTGCCCCCCACTGACTTGATCTGGATAACGCGTTAAGAGTTGGCTATCTAAGTCTAATTGTGACATTAAAGGTAATACAACTTGGTCAAATGAGTGTTCAGCATTCGCATAGTATTTTAAAGGTTCTTTTAGTGATGCTTTAATCGTTAACTTTGGATTAAAACTCTGTGTCGCTTGTTGAAAAATTGGTAAGATACGAGGCGAATTAATATCTATTGTGCCTTGAACAGGTGTTAATTCACCTAAAATCAAGTTCATTAATGTCGTTTTACCAGAGCCTGATTCACCGATAATCCCTACTAATTCGCCCTTTTGAATATTGAGGTTAATGTTATGAAGAATATCTGCTTTGTCATACGCAAAACTGAGATGTTTAATTTTAATCATGCGTATCTTCCTTTCGTATTAAGCGACTTCTCGCATTTAGCAAGTGCTTTGTATATCCAGCAATATTACCTTCTTTAAATTGCGATATAGGTCCACTTTCAATGATGGTTCCATCTTTAATAACATTGATTTCATCCGCATATTGAATCACATGTGTTAAGTTATGTGTGATTAACAGTAAAGTTGTATTGTGAGTTTCAGCTAAGTGCTTAATCAGCTTCATAATACGTTGGCCATTTAATACATCTAACGATGCGACAGGTTCATCCGCAATAATTAAATCGGGTTCTAACATTAAAACACTCGCGATGTACAATCGTTCTAACTGTCCACCTGATAACATGAAACGATATTTAGATAAGATATTATTGCTGTCTAAATTCACCCAATTCAAGGCGCGTTCAATAAATTCTAATGCTTCTTGTTTAGAAACAGCATAATGCGTACGATATATGGCACTTAATTGTTTGCCAAGACGGGTGTGATTATTAAAACTATGCGCATAATCTTGTGAGATATACCCAATTTGTTTACCTAATAATGGTTTAATAGATTGAATGGGTTGGTTCTCATAAAAGAATTGATCATATGATACTTTTAATTCTCTAGGGGTTTGACCGATTAATGTACTTGCGGTTAAGCTTTTGCCTGAACCACTTTCACCGATTAATACATTCACTTTACCTTCTATAATAGACAAGTTTAAATGCTGTATTAAGGGACGTTGCTGTTGATCGGTGATATTCAAATTATTCAATTGCATCAAGGTTTTAGTCATGAATATCCCTTCTTTCTGAGATACGGTCTCGCAATGCATCCCCTGCCAAATTAAAGAGCAAAATAGTAATGGAAATCAATGTTGCAGGTGCTAATAACATAATCGGATGTTCAGTAAAGAAATCTCTACCAGCCGCTAACATAGCACCCCATTCTGGTGAAGGTGGTTGTGCGCCCAATCCTAAGAATGAAAGTGATGAAATATATAGGATGATTTTACCAATATCTACAATCATCAAGACGATTAATGAAGGAAGCACTTGCGGTAAT
Source organism: Staphylococcus sp. HMSC055C03 (assembly GCF_001809385.1). NCBI lineage: Bacteria > Bacillati > Bacillota > Bacilli > Caryophanales > Staphylococcaceae > Staphylococcus > Staphylococcus sp. HMSC055C03. The sequence continues at coordinate 140,838 of NZ_KV797494.1, read as the reverse complement.
AAGTGTTTAAAGATAATTACATAGCCTGGCACATGGAAATAACGGGCTAGTTTAATATAATTTTTGTCCATCTCTGTATTCCCAATCGTACGCGTTACTCTCGTATAAGTCATCCAGTTAATGATTGTAATGGCAATGACTAAATTCCAAATACTTGGTTTAAAGAAACTCGCAAAAGCAATCATTAAGACAAAGTCAGGGATACCTAAACCAATATCAATGATTCTCATAATAATGGTGTCTAAGATACCCTTGCGATAACCCGCAATCAAACCTAGCGGTACACCTATTATTACGATTAAAGCAATTGTTAGCAGTGTAATCGCAAGTGTATAACGTGCGCCTATCACGAGTCGCGCAAATAAATCTCTGCCATAATCATCAGTCCCAAGCCAGTGTTGAGGACTTGGAGTTTGTAATGCATCGTTTAAATGTACCGTTAATGCTTGGTTACTTGTTACTGTAAATTGAAGAAGAATGAGTAAAAGCAAATAGATAGCGAAAATATAAAAAATGATATTATGTTTCGTCAGTTTCATCATTGTTTCACTCGCCCTTCTCTTCTGCGTGACCATAAAGATTTAGGTTTCAAATGTTTATAGCGTTGTGTCGGGTCTAAGAATAAGATAATGATATCCGCAATCGCATTTCCAATCACCACAAAGGCGCCTATCATTAATACAGCGCCTTGAACGACAGGATAATCTCTCGAACGAATGCTTTCAACTAAGAAATAACCGATACCCGGTATATCGAATAAATTCTCGATTACAACAGTACTTTCGATTAAACCGCCAATAGACATACCGATAATAGAAATCACGGGTATCAAAGCAGGTTTGAAGATGTCTTTAAATAGAATATAACTTTCTGACATGCCACGTGCACGTGACGCTTTCACTTCCCTGCTTCGATATAAATCGATTAAAGTCGAACGCATTAAGCGAATGTGATACGCACTTAAACCGATACTTAACGCGATAATAGGCAAAATATAACCAGCAGGCGTATCAATACCAGCTGCTGGTAATAGCTCTAATTTTTGTGCTACGAAATAAATCAGTAATATTCCTAAAAAGAATGAAGGAATTGAAACAAAAGCTGAAGTTAACACACGAATGGTACGATCAATCCAAGTGTGATAATAAACAGCAGCTAACGTTCCAAGTGTTAAAGATAATAACAACGTAATCAATAATGTACCAAATGCGATAGTGAGTGTGGATGGTGTGAAGAATAATAGTTCATTCAGTACTGGCTCCTGTGTTTGAATACTCGTGCCGAAGTCCAAACGTAAGATATGTGTAAACCACTCCCACCACTGCACAATTATCGGTTGATTTAATCCTAATTGTGCTCTGGCTTGTTCAATTTTGTCATGAGATACATTCGCAACATCTAAATGCAGCATTTTATTGACTGGATCACCAGGCGAAAGTTTCATCAATATAAATGTAATAGTAGAAAGGACAAATAATACTAAGATCATTTGTCCTATTCTAGAGAGTAAGTGTTTAATTATCATTTTCGTTTATCTACCTTTTCATCAATCAGGTAAATACCTTCTGGTGTCGTTTGAACATTTTCGACTTTTTGGTTCATCGCATTGATTTGGTCATTATAAAGGATATAACTATTTGGAATATCTTGCTTTGATACTTCTAATATTTCATTTGTTAAGTGATGACGCTCATTTTTATCTACAGTATGATTCAATTGTTCAATCAATTGATCTACTTTGTGATTATGATAAGCGCCCTTATTCACTGCACCATCTTTTTTATATGCCATATTAAAGAAGTAACCTGTATCTCCTCTAGGAATCGTACCGAAACTATACATAGAGGCATCCCAATCTTTTTTGTTTTTCAAGAAGCCTTCAATATCATCTACGTTTTGAATTTTAATTTGAATATGTGCTTTTTTCGCATCAGATTGAATGACTTGTAAGATTTTAGTCAGTTCAGGTCTGCCTGAATAAGATGAAACATTCAATTTTAATGGATGTTTCTCTGAATAGCCTGCTTTTTCCATTAGTGCTTTGGCTTTAGAGATATCTTGTTTCGGAATGGCTTTATCTTTAATAAAATCTAGTTTTGTATTGAACGGACCATTGGCTGGTGCTGCATAATGATCAGCGACTTTATCACTGATTTGTTGGCGATTAATCACAGCATCTAATGCTTCTCGCACGTCTTTAGTCATTTTAGGACTTGTGTGGTTGTAAAGTAATAGTGATGTTCTGAAACCTGAAGTATTTTCTAGTTTTGCTTTATCTGATTTTTTGACGCTGTTGATTTTATCTACAGGTACATTAGTAGTGACATCCGTACGGCCAGAGAGTACATGTTCTGTTCTTGAACTGCCATCTTCATTAAAGGTAACTTTCATAGATTTTAATTCTGGTTCACCATGCCAATAATCTTTATTTTGACTTAAATTGATTTGTTGTGTTCGTTTGAAATCTTTAATGGCATATGGGCCTGTGCCGACAGGTGTTTGTTTGATATCTGTTTTGGATTTTGTATCATAAATAGCGGTAAAAGGACTCGCAAGTTCGGAAATCAACTCTGGATACGCACCTTTAGTCTTAATCGTTACTTTTTGGCCTTCAGCTTTAATAGATTCAATAGGTAATGTTGCTTTCAGCAGGTCACTTTTTTTCAAACCTTGCTCTAAGCTATCTTTGACAGCTTGTCCTGTTAAGGCATGTCCATTTTGGAATTTAATGCCATCTTTTAAGGTGAAAGTTAATGTATCATCAGATGGTTGGTCGTATGATTTAACGAGGTGTGGTTTAATTTCACCTTTCGTTGTTGTTTTAAATAATGTTTCAGCCGCTCCAATTGTAACAGGAACATCTGTATCATACGGTGCAAGTGTTGTCGTTTTTAGAGGGAGTTCGACTTTTAATTGGTCATCAGCTGATGAGGAACCTCCGCTATTACTGCATCCAGCAAGTATGACTGCACCTGCAGCAAGTGATGTAAGTAATCGTTTCATGAAAGACATCTCAGTTAAAGTTATGTTATGTAAGTTTAAACATCATCTTTTGAGATGCTGTTCACTTCCTTTCTATCTATAGGCATTATTGTTTAATTATAATACGTAAATATTCATTTTAAAAGAAGAGTGCGTTGGCGCTATAGTATAAACAAAATAAAACAAGACTGCTTAGAAAACAGCCTTGTTTGTTATAAATATATTTATTTATTTCTGCGGAATCCATGTATGCGTGAACGTCTGCCTTCATGTTCATGCAGCTCTTTTTGAAGACGTTTTTCTAAACGGCGACGTCTGAAGTCGCGTGTGAAATACCAGACTAAGAAACTTTCAATTAAACTGATAATTGCCATAAACGCAGCATACCCTAATAATGGCTGATATGTGATATCAAAAAAGTTTGGCAAGAAGAATGCAAGCACGCCCAGTACTACAAATGTTAATACTGCAGGTGCTACCCATTTACTTAAAGCGAGTCCGAAAAAGACAGTTACGATTAATACTGCTACAATCGTAATCCATAAATAATTCGGCATATCAAAAATCGTCATATACTTACTCCTCTCATTTCTATGAGAATTTAATCGTTTGCTTTATACATATTGTACAGTAAAGTGATTAAAACATGAAATAAATCAAAGCTTGTGCTAGATGCTTTCGTGAATCGCTTGATGTATAATTTACTCATAACAATTATTAAGATTGCAGGAGGAATTCTATATGAGCCAAGGATTACCATTAAGAAAAGATATTCCTAAGCAAGAGAAATGGGACTTATCGGATTTATTTGAAAGTGATGAAGCATTTTATCAAACATTAGAAGAAGTACTAAGTGATACACTTGCATTCAATAAGACGTTTGAAAATCATTTAGATTCAGTAGAACAAGTGAAAGCAGCATTACCTCGATTTGTAGATTTATTAGTTCAAATTGATCGTTTAGGTAATTACGCGGAAATGTATCACAGCGTAGATACTACTGACCCAAACCGTCAAAAATTGAGTGCTAAACTTAGTACATCATACGGAAAAATTGCGAGTCAACTTGCTTTTGTTGAGTCAGAAATTCTCGCATTATCTGATGCGCAAATCGACGAATTGATTGCTGATACACCTTATCCGCATTATTTAAAACAATTGAAACGTCGTAAACCACACCAACTGTCATTCGAGGTGGAAAAAACATTAGCAGCTTTATCACCGACATTCAGTGCGGCTTATGATATGTACGGTATCACTAAAATGTTGGATATTCATTTTGAGCCATTTGAAGTAGATGGTAAAACATATCCATTAGACTACCCTACTTTCGAAAATGAATATGAAGATAATCCTGATACAACATTCAGACGTAAAAGCTTTAAACATTTCAGTGAAGCTTTACGTAAATATCAACATACGACAGCTGCGATTTATAATACGCATGTACAACAAGAGAAGATTGAAGCGGATTTAAGAGGCTATGATTCAGTCATTGACTACTTGTTGGAAGAACAAGAAGTGACAAGAGAAATGTATGACCGTCAAATTGATGTCATTATGAGTGAATTAGCACCTGTCATGCAACGATATGCGAAATTACTTCAAAAAGTACATGGTTTTGACCATATGAAATTTGAAGACTTGAAAGTCTCTATTGATCCATCATACGATCCAGAAATCTCAATTGAAGATTCTAAAAACTATATCTATAATGCATTAGGTATTTTAGGCGATGACTACTTGAACATGGTACAAGCTGCTTATGATGATCGTTGGATAGATTTTGCGCAAAATAAAGGTAAAGAAACAGGTGCTTATTGCGCAAGTCCATATGCTTCTCATAGCTATGTCTTTATTTCATGGACTGGTAAAATGAATGAAGCTTTTGTATTAGCACATGAATTAGGACATGCAGGTCATTTCAATCTTGCACAAAGTCATCAAAACTTCTTAGAATCAGAAGCGTCTATGTACTTTGTAGAAGCACCATCTACTACCAATGAAATGTTAATGTCGAACTATCTCTTTGAAAGCAGTAATGACCCTAAATTTAAACGTTGGGTAATCGGTTCTATTATTTCAAGAACATACTATCACAATATGGTGACGCACTTATTAGAAGCAACGTATCAAAGAGAAGTTTATCGCTTAGTAGATGCAGGTGAAACATTAACAGCCTCTACACTTAATGATATTACACGCAAAGTTTATCAAGACTTCTTTGGTGATGCAGTTGAAATTTCTGAAGGAGCAGAGTTGACTTGGATGCGTCAACCACACTACTATATGGGACTCTATTCTTATACGTATTCTGCTGGTTTAACAATAGGTACAGTGATGTCACAACGTATTAAAAACGAAGGACAACCTGCAGTAGAAGATTGGTTGAATACCTTGAAAGCTGGCGGCAGTTTATCACCTGTAGACTTAGCAAAAACAGCAGGTATTGATATTACAACAGATGCCCCACTGCGTGAGACAATCAGTTATATCAGCAGTCTTGTAGATGAACTTGAAGAATTAACAGAAGAAATTAACCAACAATCATAAGAAAAGTTCATATCAAGCTTTATATATTGTTGAAATACACAAATAAAACAGGGAGAACGCTCGCATTGAGTGTTCTCCCTGTTTTTATATTTTTAGACCATTGATTCGTAAGCTTCGCCAGTAATATAGTAGTAAATATTTTCAGCGATATTTGCGATATGGTCTCCCATACGTTCTAAATGTCTTGCGGCTAAATGGGCTTGCCCTGCCACAAATGGATCATTATCGATTAAATAAGTTGTATTTACGATGTCTTTATATAAATCGTCAATATCTTTATCTCGTTCGATAATTTCAAGAATTAAAGTTACGTCTTTATTTTTAAATGCTGTATCTAAATCTTTCAGCATAAGCAACCCTAAATCACCCATTGTTTTTAAACGCGTTAAAATGTAATGATCAGTGATTTTTACACGTTTACGGATTTTCGCAATGCTTGCGGCATTATCACCGATTCGTTCAAATTCTGATGCGATTTTTAATGCAGCAATCATCATACGTAAATCTGTCGCAATCGGTTGTTGTTTTGTGATTAACATCACAACTTTTTCATTGATTTCATCTTCTAATTGGTTAATATCCAAATCACCTTTAATGATTTGGCGAGCGAAATTTCGATCTTCTTTATTTAAAGATTGAACCGCTTTTTCGATACTGAAGTAGACTTTAATTCCCAAAGCACGTAAATCTTTGATTAAGTCTTTTAGTTGCTCTTCATAATGCTGACGGATAACAGTCATTAACCGAAACGTCCTGAAATGTAGTCTTCTGTTTGTTTGTCAGAAGGATTAGAGAAGAGCTTATCAGTATCATCGTACTCGTTTACGTAACCATTTAAGAAGAATGCTGTTTTGTCTGAAATACGTGCTGCCTGTTGCATGTTATGCGTTACCATGATGATAGAATATTTTTGTTTTAATTCTTGAACCAATTCTTCAACTTTTAATGTTGAAATCGGGTCAAGTGCTGATGTAGGTTCATCCATTAAGATTACATCAGGTTCGATTGCTAAACATCTAGCGATACATACACGCTGTTGCTGTCCACCTGATAAACCATATGCGTTTTGGTTTAATCTGTCTTTTAATTCATCCCAGATTGCTGCGCCGCGTAATGATTTTTCAACGATTTCATCTAAGACTTTCTTGTCTTTGATGCCGTGGATTTTTGGACCATATGTGATGTTATCATAAATTGATTTTGGGAATGGGTTCGGTTGTTGGAACACCATACCTACGTTTGTACGTAATTTTTCAACAGATTGTTTATTGCTGAAAATATCGTTGCCGCGGTAAAGAATTTTACCTGCTGTTTTAACACTTGGTACAAGTTCTACCATTCTGTTTAATGTTTTGATATACGTTGATTTACCGCAACCTGAAGGTCCGATAATCGCTGTGACATTGTTTTTTAAAATATCTAAGTTAATATTTTTTAATGCGTGGTTTTCACCGTACCATAAGTCTAAATTTTGAGTTGAGTAAACAATTTCTTTATTTGTATCTGTTTCAATTTTAGACGATTCATTAGAGTATGATTCTACTTTAATTGTACGTTCTGACGCGTGGCTTTGTAACTCTTCATTTAGCTTTGCCTTGTCTTGTCCTTGTTTTCTGTCTTGAACTTTTTCCATTCTGTCAAAACTCCTTTGATCAATTATTATTCGTGAGCTTCAATTTATCAATTAGTATTTTTTACTGAATTTATTTCTTAAGAATATCGCTAAACCATTCATCGCTAGTAACAATACAAGTAAAACGATGATGCCGGCTGATGCGACATGTTGGAATGCTTCTTGCGGCATTTTTGCCCAGTTGTAAATTTGAATCGGCATTGCTTGAAACATATCGAAGATACCAGTTGGTAAGCGTAATAAGATTGTTGGGATACCGATTAAGATTAATGGTGCTGTTTCACCTAATGCACGTGATAACGATAAGATGAATCCTGTTAAGATACCAGGTAATGCAGCTGGTAAAACAATTTTGTAAATTGTTTGCCATTTGTTGCCGCCTAATCCATAACTTGCTTCTCGTACTGATTTAGGTACAGCACGAATTGCTTCTTGGCTTGATACAATGATTACTGGCAAAATCAGTAATGACATTGTTAAAGCGGCTGCAATGACTGATTTACCTAGTGATAAAGATTCACTTCCCATACCACGAACGAAAATCGTAAGTCCTAATAAACCGAATACAACTGAAGGTACACCAGCTAAGTTTGAAATACTGATTTTAACGAAACTTGTGAATGCATTATCTTTCGCATATTCTTCAAGATAAATCGCTGTACCTACACCTAAAATAATTGAGATAGGAATGATTGTAATCATTAACCATAATGTACCAACTAATGCACCTTTAATCCCTGCCATTGAAGGCATTGAAGATGAGAAGTTCGTAAAGAATGATGGTTTTAAATAAGGAACCCCTTTGATTAATGTATCGATTAATAATGCTGCTAGCACAATAAGTCCGATTAAAGTACAAGCGAAGAATACCCACTTCAACACTTTGTTTTTAGTTAAACGAGATGATAATTTCTTTTCAACTTGTTGTTGGTTAACCAGCGCTCTGCTGCTGCCACTTTGGTTTGTAGTTGTTGTAGTCGCCATCTTAATACTCCTCTCTGAAACGTTTTGCAATCCATTGAGAGATTAAATTCATTACAAGTGTGAAAAGGAAAAGCGTAAATCCTACAGCGTAAATACTGTAATACGCATCAGATCCGAATGTTGCATCACCTGTTGCAACTTGTACGATATAACCTGTCATAGTCTGAATTGAACCAGTTAAATTAAATGTTGCATCTGGTGTACTACCTGCTGCTAAAGATACAATCATTGTTTCACCGATGGCTCTTGAGATTGCTAAAACAATTGAAGCAACAATCCCTGAAATGGCTGCTGGTAAAACAACTTTTGTCGCAACTTCAAATTTTGTTGCGCCTAATCCTAATGCACCTTCACGAATTTTGTTCGGTACTGATGCCATCGCATCTTCACTTAAACTTGTGATTAATGGGATGATCATAACCCCTACGACTAAACCTGGTGAAATTGAGTTGAAGCTTCCTAATTCAGGGAAGATACTACGTAACATTGGTGTTACGAATGTTAATGCGAAGAAACCAAACACAATTGTTGGGATCCCTGCTAAAATTTCAAGTACAGGTTTAATAATTTTACGCATTCTGTCTGATGCATATTCGCTCAAATAAATCGCTGCGCCTAATCCGATAGGTACCGCAAAGAGTGTCGCAATGACAGTAACTTTCAACGTACCAAATATTAATGCCCAAATACCGTATTTCGGGTCGCTAGAGAATGGGTTCCACTCTCTTGTAAACAAGAATTCTACGATAGATACACGTGTGAAGAATGTAATAGTTTCTGTTAATAGAGTAAATAAGATACCAATTGTTGTAAGAATCGATATCACTGCGATAACCGCTAGAACAATAGGAACAAGTTTGTCACTGACACCTTTTTTGTTTCTTTGGTTATGAGCAATCATTTCTCTAACGTTGTGTTGAGATTTCATAATTCCCTTCTTCCTTCCCTTGGAAAAATAATAAGTGTTAAACAATTTGATTGTGTGAATAAGTCTTAAAACAAGCGCACCCGAGACACAGCTCGGGTGGACAAGTGCTTATGAGATGCGAAACTTAAGTTGAAAGTTTCATTGCTAATGGAAGTTTAACTTGAGTACTGCTGTGATTATTTAGTTGAATCTTCTAGTTTTTTAAGTTGATCTTTGTAGTCTTTTTCAGGTAATGCTACATAGCCAGCTTTTTCTGCTGATTTACCTTTATCTTCTAAGATAAATTTGATGAATGTGTTAAAACCTTTATTGTCTTTAAGTTTTTTGTCGTTAGTGTATACATATAAGTCACGGCTTAATGCGTAAGAACCATCTTGGATAGATTTCTTAGTTGGTTCGATTGCTTTACCGTCTTTACCTTTGATTTTAACTTCTTTTAATGAATCTTTGTTTTGCTCGTAGAAGTTGTAACCAAAGTAACCTACACCGTTTTTGTTATTTTTAACTGATTGTACGATAACGTTTGTATCTGCGTTTTTCTCAGCTTTGATATCTTCTTTGTTCATAACTTCTTCACTGAAGAAATCGTAAGTACCATGTGATTGGTCTGGTGAGAATGCTTTGATTTCTTTAGCTGGGAATTTAGGGTTAACATCTTTCCAAGTTTTAGCTTGACCAGAGTAGATTTTTTTCAACTCATCAACTGTTAACTCTTTAACGAAATCGTTGTCTTTGTTGACTGCGATTGTTACACCGTCTTTAGCGATCTTCCATTCAGAGTATTTGATGCCTTTTTCTTCTAATTTCTTTTTCTCTTCATCTTTGATTGGACGTGAAGCGTTTGAGAAATCAGTTTCGTTATTGATGAATTTTTCAAAACCGCCACCTGTACCAGAAGTACCTGATGAAACCGTAACGTTCGGATATTTTTGAGCAAATTTCTCATTTAAAATTTCAATAATTGGTCCTACAGTTGAAGAACCGTCACCTTTAACTTCGCCTTTGACTTCTTTATCCTTGCTATCTCCGCTGTCGCTGCTACCGCCGCCGCTGTTTCCACATGCGCCTAATAATAATGAAGCACCAATTACTGTAGTTCCTAAAACTTGCCATTTTTTCATGATAAGAAATCCTCCTAAAATAAACATTTGAGCGTTATGATTTTTTTGTTTGCTCAAGCTGTATGTAATCACTTTCAACACCTATATTACAGACGGATTGTTAATTACAAATAGAGGAATTGTAAATATACAGTGAATGAGAAATCAGATTAAATTTACAATCTTTACAAAGTTTACAATCGCACAATAAACCGCGTCATATCAACGTTTTAATATTGTGTTAATATGATCTTCATAATTGCTCAATGGAAATTAGATTGAAAATTTCTGTAAAAAAATTTGAAAAAAGGAGAAATAAATTGCGTGGCTTTGATTTTGAATGTAAAAATCGCTCTTTTAGGTGCTTATTTTACAGTGAGATTACAAAAAATAGAAAAAACTAGGATGCAGTGCACCCTAGTTTCAATGTTTTTCATATTATTAAGATTGGTTTTCTGATTCAGCAATCGCTTCCCCTTTTTTGGTTAAGCTGATTTTGCCTGTTTCAATGTTAATGATTTTCTTCTTATATAAATGACCGATTGCACGTTTGAATGACCCTTTACTCATATTGAACACTTCTTTGATTGCTTCTGGACTTGATTTATCCCAAAACGGCAGTTCTCCATCATATTCTACAAGTAAATCAAAAATCACTTGGCCATCATCATCAAGACGTTCATGAGCCAATGGTAAGAATGAACCATTCAACTCGCCTTTTTCATTATGACCAATAATTCTCACATTGACTGCTTCCCCTAGTCTAGGTTCTGATTTTCTTTCGCTTTCATGTACAAAGATTTTATAACCATCTTTAGATAGTAAGAAACTTCCAATCTTTAATACACGATAGGCACGTGCTTCGATAATATTGTTTTGAAGTGAATCATCATGTACAGGTGTGTACATTTGACTGACGATTGTTTCTGAAGCGAGACGCGCAAACATTTGTCTCTCACTATCGATTCTTAATGTCGCAAGCACTTCATCGCCGTTTTGCGGCCATAATGATTTAACTTTTGGTAAATCTTCCCATGGGATTAAAACTTCACGAGGAAGTCCTGCATCTACTTTCGCACCATCGCGATCTGTTTTTAGTACTTTAACATAGTCATATTTGGTTGTTGTGATGTCTGGCATGTTTTGAGTCGCAAATAATTCGCCAGAACGGTTTGGGTAAATAAAGAAACTATATTCTTCACCTATTTCCAGGTCATCCTCTTCATTTACTTCTGATTGATTGAGTTTCACTTCTTCGCCATTTGGGCCTGCTAATTGGTATGTTGAACCATTCAAACCGACTACTTTGAGAAATTCAATTGTACCGATAATATCGTTATCTTTTAAGGCCATAATAACTCCTTCCACTTTCTGTATTAGGCATATTATAACACGGTTAACATTTTTATAGACAGAACTTCTATTGATTCTTTCTATAATATAGGTGAATTATGTTTGTTTAACCGCCATATATCGAAAGAAACGTATTTGTGTGGTATAATTCATGCGTTAGAAATATCAATTAATGGAGGAAATTCATGTTACAAGTTACTGATGTAAGTTTGCGATTTGGCGATCGTAAATTGTTTGAAGATGTAAATATCAAATTTACAGAAGGTAATTGCTATGGTTTGATTGGCGCAAACGGTGCAGGTAAATCTACTTTCTTAAAAATACTTTCTGGTGAATTAGATTCACAAACAGGTCATGTTTCAATGGGTAAAAACGAAAGACTTGCGATTTTAAAACAGGATCACTTTGCTTATGAAGACGAGCGCGTATTAGATGTTGTGATTCAAGGTCACGAGCGTTTATATGAAGTGATGAAAGAAAAAGACGAAATCTATATGAAACCAGACTTCAGTGATGAAGATGGTATTCGTGCTGCAGAATTAGAAGGCGAATTCGCAGAAATGAATGGTTGGAATGCTGAAGCAGATGCAGCAACATTATTATCAGGTCTAGGCATCCCTACTGATTTACATGATAAAAAGATGTCTGAATTAGAAAACAACCAAAAAGTAAAAGTATTATTAGCTCAAAGTTTATTCGGTGAACCTGATGTTCTTTTACTTGATGAGCCTACCAACGGTTTAGATATCCCTGCAATCAGCTGGTTAGAAGATTTCTTAATCAACTTTGAAAATACAGTTATTGTAGTTTCCCATGACCGTCACTTCTTAAATAACGTATGTACACATATTGCTGATTTAGACTTCGGTAAAATCAAAGTGTATGTCGGAAACTATGACTTCTGGTATCAATCAAGTCAACTTGCTCAAAAAATGGCGCAAGAACAAAACAAGAAAAAAGAAGAAAAAATTAAAGAATTACAAGACTTCATTGCACGTTTCTCTGCGAACGCTTCTAAATCTAAACAAGCAACAAGCCGTAAGAAACAATTGGAAAAAATCGAGTTAGATGATATTCAACCATCATCTCGTCGTTATCCTTTCGTGAAGTTTTCACCAGAACGTGAAATCGGTAATGACTTATTATTTGTAGAAAACGTATCAAAAACAATTGACGGTGAAAAAGTCTTAGATAACATTTCATTTACAATGTTCCCTAACGATAAAGCTGTACTTGTTGGAGATAGCGAAATTGCGAAAACAACATTACTTAAAATTTTAGCTGGAGAAATGGAACCAGATGAAGGTACAGTTAAATGGGGTGTGACAACTTCACGTACGTACTTCCCTAAAGATAACTCAGAATTCTTCGATGGTGTGAATATGACATTAGTCGACTGGTTAAGACAATATGCACCTGAAGATGAACAAACTGAGACATTCTTACGTGGTTTCTTAGGTCGTATGTTATTCAGCGGTGAAGAAGTGAAGAAGAAAGCAAGTGTCCTTTCAGGTGGAGAGAAAGTACGTTGCATGTTAAGTAAAATGATGCTTTCAAGTGCGAATGTTCTCTTAATGGATGAACCAACAAACCACTTAGACTTAGAAAGTATTACTGCAGTCAACGATGGATTGAAATCATTCAAAGGTTCAATCATCTTCACATCACATGACTTTGAGTTTATTAACACAATCGCAAACCGTGTGATCGACTTAAACCCACAAGGTGCCCTTTCTAAAGAAATCAGTTACGAAGAGTACCTAAAAGAAACTGGTGTATTAAGCTAGAAATTATGCAGAGGTTAGGTGAAAAATCCTAACCTCTTTTTCTATGTTTAATCCCTACAGTTCCGTCTATATAGAGTATATAGCTAAAAAATTGATAATAGACGATGAAAAAAACAAAGTATAAATTACACTTAATTAGTAAATACTTTCGGAATTTAGGCTTTTTTCAGTAAATTTCCAAAAATCATATATTTCTGGTTTACATCTCAATGGTAACTATGTATAATGTGATACATACTAATTAATTGAATAGTTTTTTTGATGAGGCGCATCAATCATAAGTACTTGCCACGCCTACTGTCTGTTGCAGTTGGTAAGGAAAGGGTGAGATGCCGAAATAATCATAAATGCAGAGTTATGATTGTTGGACTTTCAGGTTAAGAGCTAAGGGTCTGTCATTATTATCAAATAATGGAGTGCATCACTTGTATATAAATTTACGAGCAAGTTCGCATTCCGGACTTGCTCTTTTTATATATGTGATTCTCCCCTACTATCGAGGAGGATATGTAAAGCAATGAAGAGAAGTGTTTTAAAATTCGGCGGTTCGTCTGTCAGCGATTTTACGAAAATTAGGAATATTGCTGAAATGCTAAAAATAGAATTGAAAATGACGAACAACTTATTGTCGTGGTCAGTGCAATGGGAAAAACAACTGACCAATTAATGGAAAATGTAGCTGCGCTGACCAGCGAACCAAAACAACAAGAGCTTGCCCTCTTATTAACAACTGGTGAACAGCAAACTGTTTCCTACTTGTCTATGGTGCTAAACGATATAGGCGTTCAAGCAAGAGCCATGACAGGATATCAAGCCGGAATTAAAACAGTTGGACATCATCTCAAAAGCAGGATTGCAGAAATCAACCCTGATACTTTTGATAAAGCATTTGAAACGCGCATGATGTACTTGTTGTAGCCGGGTTCCAAGGTATCAATGATGAACTTGAATTGACTACGCTTGGCCGAGGTGGTTCGGATACGACAGCAGTTGCATTAGCAGCAGCCAATCAAACACCATGTGAAATTTATACAGACGTTGACGGTGTCTATGCGACTGACCCTCGTATTTATAAAGATGCCAAACGTTTAAGTGTAGTTTCTTACGAAGAAATGATGGAAATGAGCGCACTGGGTGCTGGGGTTTTAGAAACACGCAGTGTCGAACTCGCAAATAACTATAACATTCCATTGTATTTAGGAAGAACGTTATCAAATGTGGAAGGAACGTGGATTATGTCACAAACAGAAATACTAGAGAAAAAAGCAGTAACGGGCGTAGCTTTAGATAGCAAAATGATGCATGTCACTATCAGCTATCCCCTATCTGATAATAAACTCTTAACAGATTTATTTACTTTACTTGAAGAAGGACAAGTCAATGTTGATATGATTTCTCAAATCGTCAACCTTGAAGGGTTACAGCTCTCATTTACAATTAAAGATACTGATTTGACACAAATCAAAGGTATTTTTAACAAATTGTCAGAAAGTTATCAAGCTTTAGATTATAATTTAAATGATGCCTACGCAAAGATTTCCTTGATTGGATCAGGTATGAGAGATATGTCAGGTGTCGCATCGAAAGCTTTCATCAGTTTAATTAATGCAGGTATTCCGTTCTATCAAACAACGACATCTGAAATCAGTATCTCTTATGTTATCGATGCTGATAACGGAGAACGTGCAGTCAAACAACTTTATGAAACATTTGATATTTAAAAGTTGGAAAGCAGCAAGAATCAGAAACTCAAGAAAGAATTAACGACTTTCTTAAATAATAATATGGAGTGAATTGAATATGACAAAATTAGCAATCGCAGGTGCAACAGGTTTAGTAGGAAGCAAAATGTTAGAGACAATCGATCGTAAAAATATTCCATTTGATGAGCTTGTATTATTTTCTTCAGCAAGATCAGCAGGAAAAGAAATCGAGTTTCAAGGTAAAACATATACAGTTCAAGAACTAACAGAAGACGCTGCAAGCGAACATTTTGATTATGTATTGATGAGTGCTGGGGGCGCTACAAGTGAACACTTCTCACCTATTTTTGAAGAAGCGGGAGCCATTGTTATCGACAACTCAAGTCAATGGAGAATGCACGATGATATCGATTTAGTCGTACCGGAAGTCAATGAACCTAAATTTACAAGAGGTATCATCGCAAACCCTAACTGTTCAACAATCCAATCAGTGGTACCTTTAAAACCATTACAAGATAAATATGGTTTAAAACGTGTTGCTTATACAACATATCAAGCAGTATCAGGTTCAGGTTACGCCGGCCGTGAAGATTTATTAAATGGAGAAAAAGGAGAAGAACCAAAAACTTATCCTCATCCTATTTATAACAACGTGTTACCTCACATTGATGTCTTCTTAGAAAATGGTTATACAAAAGAAGAACAAAAAATGATTGATGAGACACGTAAAATCTTAAACTTACCAGACTTAAAAGTAACAGCAACTTGTGTGCGTGTACCTGTACAAGACAGCCACAGTGTTGAAATGGACGTTACTTTAGATAGACCAGCGACAGTAAAAGAAATTCAAGAACTATTTGAAAATGATGATCGTGTTGTCTTAGTAGACAATCCAGAAAATAATGAATATCCATTGGCTGTTTATTCTACTGGTAAAGATGAAGTCTTTGTCGGTCGTATCCGTAAAGATGATTCATTAGATAATACATTCCATATTTGGGTAACATCAGATAACTTACTTAAAGGCGCAGCATTGAATACAGTCCAAATTTTAGAACAAGTTTTATCAATGAAAGGAGTTTCTTAATATGAGTCGTTTATTTGAAGGAGTTGGGGTAGCTCTTACGACCCCATTCACAAATAATGAAGTCGATTATCAAGCATTAGAGAAACATGTTAATTATTTATTAGACAATAATATCCAAGCGATTATTGTAAATGGTACAACTGCAGAGAACCCTACTTTAACTGAAGATGAAAAAGAAAAAGTATTAGAAGCAGTTATTAAACAAGTGAATGGCAGAGCAACTGTTATTGCTGGTACAGGTACAAACTCAACTAAAAAATCTTTAGATGCTTCATTACGTGCTAAAGAATTAGGTGCAGATGCAATTATGCTGATTACACCTTACTACAATAAAACAAGCCAACGTGGTTTAATCGCCCACTTCACTACAGTGGCAGATGCAGTAGAACTACCTGTTGTTTTATATGATGTACCATCAAGAACAAATATGAGAATTGATGTAGAAACAATGGTTGAGTTAGCGAAAAATCCTTATATTGTAGCATTGAAAGATGCGACTAATGATTTTGAACATCACCGTGCGTTAAAAGAACGCTTAGACTTATCTGAGTTCTCATTATATAGCGGTAACGATGACAATGTTGTACGTTATTATGCTGAAGGCGGCCATGGTGTAATTTCAGTTGTCGCAAACGCGATTCCTGGTGATTTCCAAGCACTTTATGAAAAAGCAAAACGTGGCGAATCTATTGATAAAGATTTCGAACCAATTAACCGTTTGTTAAATGCGTTATCAGTAGATGTTAACCCTATCCCAATCAAAGCACTTACTGCTGTTGAAGGATTCGGTAACTACGAAGTACGTTTACCGTTAGTGACTTTAGAAGAATCAGACCGTAAACAACTTGAAGAAGCATATGCCAAATATAAAGCAGGTGAACTTTAATGAAAATTTTGTTAATCGGATATGGTGCAATGAACAAACGTGTGGCACGTTTGGCTGAAGAGCAAGGACATGAAATTGTAGGTGTTATCGTTCCAGATCCTGAAAATGACTATCCCTACCCTACTTATTCACAAATCAGTGAAGCAAAAGATGCTGAAGTAGCGATTGATTTCTCTAATCCGGAATTATTATTACCGTTATTAGACCAAGATTTCAAATTACCAGTTGTTGTAGCTACAACGGGTGAAAAAGAAAAAATTCAAGAAAAACTACAAGCATTAAGTAAAGACATGCCAGTCTTCTTTAGTGCAAATATGAGTTATGGTATCCATGTCATGACAAAATTATTAGAAGTTGCCGTACCACTTTTACAAGGTTACGATATCGAATTAATCGAAGCACATCATAATAAAAAAGTAGATGCACCAAGTGGTACATTGATTAAATTGTTAGATGTTATCAAAGATATTAAAGAAGTAAATCCTGTCTATGATCGCTCACAAACAACTGAACGTAGAAAAACTGAAGATATCGGAATTAGTGCTGTTCGTGGCGGTACAATTGTTGGTGAACATGAAGTATTGTTTGCTGGTGTCGATGAAACGATTGAATTAACACATCGGGCACAATCAAAAGATATCTTTGCGAACGGTGCAATTACAGCCGCTGAGCGATTGGTTTCTAAACCAAATGGGTATTATACATTTGATAATTTAAATAATTAATTAAACAAAGGAGAGGTTTTTACCATGGCAAAAGATTTAACAGCTGAGGAGATTATTCAATATATTAGTGATGCGAAAAAATCAACACCACTAAAAGTTTATATTAACGGAGCGTTCAAAAACGTAGAATTCCCTGAATCATTTAAAGTATTCGGCGGAGAAGATTCTAAAGTGATTTTCTGTGAAGCAGATGACTGGGATAAATTCTATGACGAATATCAAAACTACATTGAAGATGTAGAAATTGAAATGGATCGTCGCAACTCTGCGATTCCACTAAAAGATTTACGTCATACAAACGCGCGTATTGAACCAGGTTCATTCATTCGTGAACAAGCGATTATCGAAGATGGTGCAGTTGTGATGATGGGCGCAACAATCAATATCGGTGCGGTAGTCGGCGAAGGTACAATGATCGACATGGGTGCGACATTAGGTGGTCGTGCAACAACAGGTAAAAATGTACATGTCGGTGCAGGTGCTGTATTAGCAGGTGTTATCGAACCACCAAGTGCATCCCCTGTTGTAATTGAAGATGATGTATTAATCGGTGCCAATGCAGTTATCTTAGAAGGCGTTCGTGTTGGTAAAGGCGCAATTGTTGCTGCAGGTGCAATTGTGACACAAGACGTTCCAGCCGGTACTGTAGTTGCAGGTACACCAGCGAAAGTAATCAAACAAACTTCTGAAGTTGAAGATTCTAAACGCGAAATCGTATCTGCTTTACGTAAATTAAATGACTAATCAAAAACCAGACGTTAACAACTATTAAATAAATCAAAAAAGGCGTATCGTGTGCGTTTTGCAGAGCCTCACATACGCCTTTTATACATATTATTAAGTAAGACAAAAGGAAGGATATTATGACACAAACTGAATTAGAATTTGTAACACAACATCGTCGCCATTTACATCAAAACCCAGAACTAAGTTTGGAAGAATACGAAACAACGAATCATATCATTGCTTTTTTAGAATCTATCGGCGTACCTTATGAACGTCCTTTAGAAACAGGTGTCGTTGCACACTTAAAAGGTAACGGTAATCATACAATTGCGTTTAGAGCTGATATTGATGCTTTACCGATTGATGAAGAAAATGACATCGACTTTAAAAGTTCAAAAGCAAATGTGATGCATGCGTGTGGACATGATGGCCATACAACTGCCCTACTCTTATTTGTCAGACGATGCAAAGCTTTATTTGACAAAGGCGAATTACCGCAAAATGTAGTGTTTATTTTCCAACCTGCTGAAGAAACAGGCGCAGGTGCTAACCGTTTGATCAAAGCTGGTGCATTTGATCATCATCCAATCGAAGCGGTTTTTGGTATCCATGTTATGCCGTTTAATGATGAAGGCACTGTAACAATTATGAATGAAGAAATTACTGCGAGCGCTACAGAATATCGCTTCTTCTTAAAAGGACAATCTAGCCACGTTGCGAATAAAGAACAAGGACGCTCATGTGGTGAAGGTTTAATCCATGTATTAAACCAAGTGAGTCAAATTCAACAATATCATTTGAATGGTTTACAAAGAAATATAGTTCATATTGGTCGTTTTAATGCTGGTGAAGCGATTAACACAGTCCCTAGTCAAGGTTACTTAGAAGGTACAATTCGTACGTATGACACAAATGATCTACAAGCAGTAAAAGACCAAATGTCTAAAATTGCGCAAAGTGTACAATTATTATTTGGTGTTAATTGCGAAGTGAAGTTTGAAGAAGGTTACCCACCTACTTATAATGACCCTACTTTACATGATGGTGTCGTTAAAGCTTTAAAAGATGCGGACTTTAATGTAGTAGAATTAGAAAAACCTTATTTATTCGGTGAAGATTTCAGTTTCTATAGCCAAATTGCGCCAAGTTACTTTGCTTTTGTCGGTATTCGTAATGAAGCAAATGACTGGGTACATGGTTTGCATACACCGAAACTTAACTTCGACGAAGCACAATTAATCCGTATTGCGGATTATTATGAAAATCTATTATTCCAATATGGCAAGGAGGTTTCTTCATGACAGCGATTTGGTCGGTAAACCGTCAACAATTTATAGATAATGCGAAAAAAGTACGTCATAACCAAAATTTAATGGCCGTTGTGAAGAACAATGCTTATAACTATGGGTTAGAATTTTCTGTAGAAGCCTTTTTAGAAGCTGGCATTGATACATTCAGCACAACTTCACTTGCTGAAGCTATTCGTGTCAGAAAAATTGCGCCAAATGCGACGATTTTTTTAATGAACGCTGTTTATGATTTTGATGCGGTAAGAGATAATCATATTCACATGACCCTGCCCTCTTTAACTTATTACTATCAATATAAAGAAGAGTTACAAGGTATCCATGTTCACTTAGAATTTGAGAACTTACTTCATCGTTCTGGGCTTAAAACCATACAAGAAATTAAAGAAGTACTTGAAGATCATGCGAATAACCAAAATGAAGATCAGATGATTATCAGTGGTTTATGGACACATTTTGGTTACGCAGATGAATTTGATGTTCCTGAATATGGTATTGAAAAACAAGCGTGGGTTGACGTTGTCGATGCATTACTTTCTGAGGGATATCATTTTGATTTAATTCATGCACAAAACAGTGCTTCATTTTATCGAGAAGAACAACAACTTTTACCGCATCACACGCATGCACGTATCGGTATTGCTTTATATGGCTCAAGACCTTACAGTAGCTTATCAGAAGACGTTATCAGTCAATCACTTACTGTTAAAGGTAATGTGATTCAAGTCAGAGATGTAAATAAAGGTGACTATTGCGGCTATAGCTTTGCGTATGAAGTCGAACAAGATCATACAAAACTTGCGGTTGTTGATATGGGTTACGGTGACGGTATTTTAAGAACCAGAGCTAAACACGAAGCCATTATTAATGGTAAACGTTACCCTATCAAAGCTTTGATGATGAGTCATATGTTCGTTGCGGTTGATGAAACCGTTACTGCACAAGATGAAGTGATACTATATAATGAAGATATGCGTATTGATGAATATACGTTTAAAGGTGTCGGCGCGAACTCTGAACAATTAAGTGCGCTAAATCATGATTCTTTGATAAAGGAGATTCGATAAAATGGTTGTAGAATATAAAAATGGTAAATTAACAATGGGTGGCACAAGTTTAGAAATGATTGCTCAAAGCTTCGGTACCCCACTGATTGTTTATGATGAGGACCAAATCCGTAATCAAATGCGCAGATATAAAGAAGCATTTGAAGCTAGCGGCCTTGATTATAATATTTCATATGCATCAAAAGCATTTACTTGCCTACAAATGGTTAAGCTTGTACAAGAAGAAGGATTAAGCTTAGATGTTGTATCTGAAGGTGAACTTTATACTGCTTTAGAAGCCGGTTACGACCCAGCAAACATCCACTTCCATGGTAATAACAAAACAAAACACGAAATTCGTTATGCATTAGAAAGTAAAATCGGTTATTTCGTGATTGATTCTTTAGATGAAATCGAATTAATTAATAGATATGCATCAGAAACAGCTGATGTTGTACTACGTGTAAATCCTGGTGTAGAAGCACATACCCATGAATTTATTCAAACGGGCCAAGAAGATAGTAAATTTGGTTTATCTATTCGCTATGGTTTAGCAGATCAAGCGATTGAAAAAATTCAAAATAGCGATAAATTAAACTTAAAAGGTATCCATTTCCATATTGGTTCTCAAATTGAAGGCACAGAAGCAATGATTGAAACAGCTAAAATTGTGATTAAATGGTTAAAAGATTTGAATTTAGAAGTGGATTTACTAAATATTGGTGGCGGCTTCGGTATCCGTTATGTTGAAGGTGATGTCAGCTTCCCTATCGAGTCAGGTATCAAAGAAATTACAGATGCTTTAAAAGATATTGCGAAAGAAGCAGATTATCCACTACCAACAATTGGTATTGAACCAGGACGTTCTATTGTGGGAGAAGCTGGTGTAACGCTTTATGAAGTCGGTACAATTAAAGAAATTCCTGGTATTAACAAATATGTATCTATTGATGGTGGTATGAGCGATCACATCCGTACAGCATTATATGGTGCAAAGTATGATGCCTTATTAGTTAATCGTGATGAAGAAGCGGACGATACAGTCACTATCTCTGGTAAATTATGTGAGTCTGGCGATATTATTGCGCGAGATGTGAAATTACCTTCATCTGTTCATCGTGGCGATTACCTTGCGATATTATCAACAGGTGCATATCACTACTCTATGTCATCTAACTATAACCAAATGCAGAAACCTGCAGTGTTATTTGTGAAAGATGGTAAAGCAAGAGAAGTTATCAAACGTCAATCACTACGTCAATTAATTATTAATGATACAAAAGTAAAATAAATCATAAATGTAAAAAACGAACTGAGATAAGATCAGTTCGTTTTTTTGTATTATACGAGATTTAATAAATTAACAGAAGAAAAATCACTCTTTTCCAAGAAACAACAATATATCATTATCTTAATTTTCTCTTCTATTTTATATTGGGGATAAAGCCAAAAAAGGAAAAAGACAAAGAAAAAAACACTTTACAAAGTGTAAAGTGTTTAATAATCAATAAAAGCCATCTATTAATTATAGTTTAACAACGTTTGCAGCTTGAGGACCGCGGTCGCCTTCAACTACTTCAAATTCTACTGATTGACCTTCTTCTAATGATTTGTAACCTTCTTGGTTAATTGCTGAGAAGTGTACGAATACATCGTTTTCTCCTTCAACTTCGATAAAACCGAATCCTTTTTCAGCGTTGAACCATTTAACTGTACCTTGTTTCATAATTTGTGAAACCTCCAAGACTAAAATTCAATATGCTTATTCGCATATTACAAAAAATACTTACGATAATTAGAGTATTGTAAAACCACAAAAGTAAATCTTGATATCTATATCATTCTAATCACTTTTCAACAGTCTTATGTATATGCTGCAGGTGGATTAATAACTGTTCATGACTCAATATAAATCTTACGATACCACCCTTAGTTGCAGATCACGCAAAAGCAATGTTATCGGTATGTTCTATATGTGTTTGAGCTAAATATTCTTTGCAATATGGAATAAAACTATTGCTTAAAACCCATTATAGTGCATTCCCCATATCATTGCAATACAAATAGTAAAAAATAATTAGTCAATAATTGGGAGGTCGTAATATACTTCGTTATTATATAATACGATAAAGCTATAAAATATTTGCATATCTTCATCGCAATCTTCACAAAACCCCATATCACAATTATTGTAGAATGCATAAATGTTGTACTTACCTTTTATGAAATTATCAAACTTCATTTTAGACAAACAAATCAGTTCTCTGTATTTTTTAAGCATATCCTCATATTGTTCAAATTGAAATTGTTCATAGATATTATCGCGCCAATCATCGAACAACCACCATCCCTCATAGTCAGCTCTGATTATATTGACTGTCCACACTTTAAAATCCCCTTTTTAGAAAATCATTTCTCTTTATATTCTTAACTATTGAAGAGATAATTTCAAGAAATGTGTTTGTATTTTTAGATATTGGGTTGTGTAGTAAATATTAGTTTTTTGCCCTGAAAATTCGTATAATAAAACAAAGAGGTGATCTTATGCAACGTAGAAAAATTCAAGTATTTGGACAAGTACAAGGTGTCGGATTCCGTTATTTTACTGAACGCCTTGCACAAAAATATCATATTACAGGAACAGTACAAAATGTTGAGCAATATGTAGAAATATATGCCCAAGGTGAAGAACAAGAACTCGAACAATTCACACAAGCGATAATCGAGGGTGCTTCCCCTGCTTCCAATGTCACAGACTACAACATTGAACATCTAGATACAGATTCATCTTTAGAAAGATTTAGAACTATTTAAAAAGGAAGATGTAAATTGAGATATTATATTTCTCGAATTTATGGAACACTTGTAGGTGTTCCAGCTGCTATTGTCGCTTGGCTCACAAGTATTTATGCATTCGATATATTATTTGTATATGATTTAGGAATCGGTATTGCAGCATTCTTTGCTTTTTACCTTCCTACTCAATTTTTCACATCCAAAAAATATTTAAATGAAATAGGATTAACACGAAGAGACTTTAGATTTGTGCGTCACCATTTAAATAATGCGCAAACAAAAGTTAGAAAACTACTAAAATCCTTTATCAACGTGCGATCAATAAAAGATTTCAAGCAAGTTAACGAAATTCATAGGTTAGCACGAACGATATATTTTACGGTGAGACAGCAACCACAAAAGTTCTTTATTGTTGATAGCTTTTTCTATTCGCACTTAGACAATGCGTTGAACTTGATTGAAAGCTATACAAGATTGGCAAAAATGCCAGCAAAATCTAAAGAAGAAAAACAAAAGTTAGAACAAACACGTATTACCTTAGATGAAGTTAAAAGAACTTTAGTTGCAGATTTAAAGCGATTAAATGAAGAAGACTATACACGTCTTGATGTTGAAATGGAAATGAATAAAATAGAGCAACAACGTCACTTACAAAGAAAGGAGCATGATTAATGGCTAACGAAAATGAAATGCCGACACATCCAGAGTTACAGAGCCAGATTTCAAATGACCAGACACTCATGGAGGCTAATAAAGATTTCACGCCAGAACAACAAAAGAAAATTCAAGAGTTGGCAAATCAGATTGAACCGATGAATTATGACTCACTGATGAAATTCGGTTCTAATGCACAATCTAGTATGTCGACTTTCGCACATAAAATGCTGACTGAAGTAAAGTCTAAAGATACAGGCCCTATCGGAGATACATTAAATCAATTAATGGTAAAACTTAAAGAAGTACAACCCGATGACTTTAAACAAGAAAAAGATTCTTTCATAAAGAAAATTTTTAAACGCGCTAAAGCTTCTGCGAATGAAATTTTCTCAAGAATGCAATCAGTTGGCTCTCAAGTAGACCGTATTTCTGTTGAATTAAAAAATCATAAAGATGGATTGAACAGAGATATTCAATTATTAAACGGTCTATATGATCAAAATAAAGACTACTTTGAAGAACTTAACCTTTATATTGCAGCGGCACAAGAAAAGAAACAAGCAATCTTAGAACAAGAATTACCTGAGAAAAGACAAAAGGCATATGAATCAGGCAATCAAATGGATATTCAAGAAGTAGCTGATTTAGAACAATTTGCGGATCGTTTAGATAAACGTATCTACGATTTACAGTTATCTAGACAAATATCACTACAAACTGCACCACAAATTCGTATGATTCAAAATGTGAACCAAACACTTGCCGAAAAAATTCAAAGCTCCATTTTGACAAGTATTCCATTGTGGAAAAACCAAATGGCTATTGCGTTAACATTGATGCGTCAACGACAAGCAATGTCAGCACAACGTGCAGTTACTGATACTACCAATGACCTGTTAACTGCGAACTCAGAGTTGTTAAAACAAAATGCAGTGGATACAGCTGTTGAAAATGAACGTGGAATTGTTGATATTGAAACATTAAAATCAACACACGAGAATATTATTGAAACAGTTGAACAAACATTGCAAATTCAAGCTGAAGGTCGTGAAAAACGTCAACAAGCTGAACAAGAATTGCAACATTTAGAAGCGGATATGAAAGAACGCTTATTAACAATGAAAGAAAATAAAGTACAATAACAAACAAAAACGATTATCTCCCCTACCGTTTTGGTGAAAGATAATCGTTTTTTCTTTTGTATGATTGAACAATATTAATTTTTGGGTAAGTATAACGAGATAAGTTCAAAGGAGTCTGGTAACTAATGACACAACACTTCAATAAAGGTGTTTTGTTTTATCATCAAGCCGCAGGTCAAGGCAACCTGTATAAATCTATTGGACAAGTAACAGAAAGCTTAGTTCAAATGTGTGATGATTTAACAATTAAATTAAGTAAAGAAGAAGGAGATATTAAAAGGTTTTGTGATACTGTAGCACAAAATGATGACCATTCATATGATATCTTCTTTATCTTAGGCGGCGATGGTACAGTTAATGAGTTAGTAAACGGCGTCGTAAAAAATGAGTTGAATATTCCTATCGGCATTATTCCAGGCGGAACGTTTAATGATTTTGCTAAAACATTAAATTTGGCTGCTAGACCTGTACAAGCAGCACAACAATTGCTTGAAGCTAAAGTGAAATCTTTTGATGTATTAGATATTAATGGTCATATTGCGTTAAACTTTGCCGGAATCGGTATGATGGTAGAAAATGCAGAAAATGTAGATTCAAACAGTAAGAAAGTTTTTGGTAAGTTAAGTTATATCTTTACTACTTTAAAAGTAATTGCTGATCCTGAAACCTATAAATATGAAGTTAAAGCAAATGGTGAAAGTTATTCAGGAGAAACATCCATGATCCTCATCGCAAATGGTAATTTTGTCGGTGGAAGCAGAATTCCTTTAGAAGACTTATCCCCTTGCGATGGTAAAATGAATATCTTCCTATTCAAAAATCATAATATGAGTTTAATTAAGGATTTCTTCCATGTGAAAGACAGTATGAATTGGAATGATATCACTGAGAATATCACATTAGTATCCACTGATGAAGCAACTTTAGAAACGACTCCAAATACTAAAATGGACATTGATGGAAAAATATTATTTGATACGCCTGCTGAAATTAAATTGTTAAAAGATAAAGTAAAACTATTGTATGTAGATATAGAAAACGAATAAGCATAGAAAACGGGAGTGTACGTATGATTTGTACACTCCCGTTCTAGATTTATAGAATTATTCTTTTTCGTAAACGATTGGTTTTTGATTTTTTGCGCCTAAGCTGATTAAGTAGCCGATAATTACAGCTACAATCGCAATTGGGAACCATTCTAGGCTGTTGCTAGCAAGTGGTAATTTGCTCCAAGCTCCAAAATGAATCCATTCTTTAGCAACCGCTACACTAATTAATGATGTAATTGTAATCACAATAATCGTAAATTGTTGGACGATTGGTTTCATTGGAACAAATCGTGCCATCAAAATTAATAATACAGTTGTAATTCCGATTGGATATAAAATCATCAATACTGGAATTGAAAGTTGAATAACTTGGTTTAAACCTAAGTTAGCAAGTACTAAACTGATACCAGTAAAGCCTAATACATAAGCTTTGTAAGAGATTTTAGGGAAAATACTATTAAAGTATTGACTTACTGATACTACAAGTCCACATGCTGTTGTTAAACAAGCAAGTGCAACG
The DNA here is from genome assembly GCF_001809385.1 of Staphylococcus sp. HMSC055C03. Taxonomy (NCBI): domain Bacteria; kingdom Bacillati; phylum Bacillota; class Bacilli; order Caryophanales; family Staphylococcaceae; genus Staphylococcus; species Staphylococcus sp. HMSC055C03. The sequence goes on along the minus strand of NZ_KV797494.1, from coordinate 113,874 downwards.
ATGATACCTAATAAGTATTTACCAAATTCACCATAACCAGTTCCGGCAATTGTAGTCAGTAAGTATGTACCGATGTTTTGGTCATGTGCTGCTAAATCTTTTAATTTCTCTGGAGATACAACCATATGGTTACCGATATAACCTAGAGAAATATAAATGAACATTAAACCAGCTGCTGCAATTACGCCTGCCATTGCTGTTTGTTTGAAGATTGTATCAGCATGTGTCACTCCTGTTGCTTTAACTGCATTTACTACAATCATAGAGAAAGCAATTGCGGCAATTGCATCCATTGTAAGGTAACCTTGTGTAAAACCTTGAGAGAAACCTGTTAATGTTGATGTATATGCTTCTGTACCATGGCTAGATGGATTACCACCGAAGTCCATAAATCCTTTGATAATCATAGCAATGATTGTAATCAACAATGCTGGCGTTAATAATGAACCGATACGGTCTACCATTTTACCAGGGCTCAAACAAAGATATAATACTACTGCGAAATAAATAACTGAGAAAATAAATAACGCAATTGGGCTGCTTGTATTAATGATCGGTGTAACAGTCATTTCAAATGATGTTGACGCTGTACGCGGAATTGCGAACAACGGTCCGATTGTTAAATAAATAGCCACTAGGAATACTACTGAGAAAATAGGTGATATTTTATTAAATGATCCGATATAACCTTGTTTATCTAAAGCACCTACTACCACACCTAATAACGGAAGCCCGATTCCCGTTAATACAAATGCGAGAATAGCTGGCCAGAAATAATGACCGCTATCTAGTCCTAAGTTTGGTGGGAAGATAAGGTTTCCGGCGCCAAAGAAGATGGCAAACAAGGTAAACCCGATAATCCATGTGTTTTTATTCATTTTGATGTGCTCCTTCTGTTACTATAAATCTTAAATATTGCTTTATTTTAGCATAATGCACTAGGAATTGCCATATAAACTTTCAGAAAATTTAAAAAGTATCACGCGAAATTTGTTACATAATCAGTGAAATATGTCATTTTACTAATTTTAAAACAAAATAATACGCATACAATCAACAAGATAATGTCTTATTGTGTTTTGTATGCGTATTGTATAAGGTCTTTAGACAGACTTCAATAATAGTTTTTTCAATAGAGGTGAAAGTTGACTCGGTAAGTTCTCAACACCTTCTACAAATAAAGCGTATTGCCCATAAATATTATGGATGGTACGTTCAATATCTTCGGTAATTTCTTCTTGACTTAAGAATACGTTAAATATCTCAACACCATATTTTCTAGCTTCTTCAACAGCTTCGTACGTGTCAATAATACCATCTTGATCGTAATTATATGCTGAAGGTTCACCATCAGAAAAGATGATTAAAAATTGTTGGTGATGCGGTCTGCTTAATAAGCGTTCACTTGCAATTCTGATTGCGACACCATCCCTATTATCATCTTGTGGCGTTAATTCCATTATTCTAGCGCTGTCTTTTGAACCGATAGAATAATTATAATTGATAATTTCATCAATAATATTAGGTTGCGATTTGTCATCAGCATCAAATGCATCCTCATTAAATGCTAAAACTTCATGTTTTACATTCAGTTTTTTCAAGGTTTCATGGAATAATACGACACCTTTGATTGTTTCTTCCATTTTATCAATCATACTTGCTGATGCATCAACAAGTAATGTGAATGTCGCATCGAAGGAACGACTTAAATCTTGTTTTTTATAGAACATTTTATATTGGTCATCAATAAACCAATTGATTAAGTCTCTTTGTAAACGTCCTTTAGTAAGGTTATGACGTTCATCAACTTGTTCACGTTCTATCGTTTTTTCAATGATTTGTGTTAAATCCTTGATTTCGTATTGTACTTCTCGTTCTACTTCGTGATATGCTGCACGATCCTCAGCTGTTATTTCCGGCACATTCCATTTAATTTCCACATTTTCATTGATACCTTTTAAGGCAAAAGGTTGTGATGAAGCACCTGTTTGGCCACCCGACTCATTATCTAAGGTCTCATTTGATCCTTTACCCTTTTTAGTCATCATATCTGTCATATCATCAGAAGCATCACCTTCACGTGCGTTGTCATTATCACTGACAGCTTCACTGTTCTCGCCTTCATGGAGTTTCATTTCTAGGTAAGAACCACCTTGCGATTTAGAGTCTTGTGCTTTGGTGTCAGCTTCAGCTGTCTCGATGTCATCATCTTCATCTGTGTCATCTTTACCGTCAACATTTGCTGCATCCACACGTTTAAGGTCATCGAAAGTTTCAGCTTGGATTTCTTTATAAACTTTACGTGGAATGTAATAATACTCATTTAGCATGTCTTCATCTAATAAGTCATCAAGCTGATACATAATACGTTCAGCTAAGAACTTATTGTCTTCTGATGTGTAGTTCATAAAGAAATTAGGCAGATACATATACATACTTTGTAAGATTGGATCTAAATCAGGTCTAATACTAGGCACTTCATAAAAGTCTTCAGTTAATAGTGATTTCTCTAAATATAAGAAGATTAAATCAGTATAAGTTGTTTTTGTGCGATAAACACTGATTTGTGACTCAGTATAGTTAAGACGAATTTGTTTGCGCAAAGCGATTGCATCTTTCATACTTGGGCGAATTTTAACAATCGCATTTAGCACACGCATATCTTCTAATAGCTTGAAGACTTGTTTAAAGAAGCTTGGATGTTTAAATTCTTGATTATCTAGTACTTCATTCACAATAAATTCATCCATTAATCGATAACCATAGGTCGCAAGTAAAACATCTGTCTTTAGTCCAGTAATTTCAATATGACTTGGACGGTGTGTCCAGAAGACACTAGCGATTAATTCATTTTCGATCGGATCATAATAAGGGAATTTTTGAATTTTGACATGCGTTTGATTATTTTCCAAAAGTAAACGTGCAAGGTCTTGCAACATCATCACTTTTTTAGCGTCTAAGATTTCATCATTAAACTTGATAAATCGATTGGTCATAAAAATCCCTCACTAAAAGTTCAATTCTATTGCATTAATAATCGCTTGTTGTTCACGTTCATCTTCTAACTTGTCAATAATCGCACGTTGGATTGCACGTTCAATCGGCATGACTGTTGCTAAATCACTCATATCAATCAATGCACGGATACTTGCAGCTTCTTCAGAAATTTGCCCTTGTTTTGTCATAGTACGTAAGTCTTCATTAAATGCGACAATTTTTGAAATAAGTGCATCATCGTCTAAGCGGCTTTGTTCTTTAATAACTGTTTTTAATGTTTCGCCATCAATATAGTCGACGTGAATAACAACGAAACGGTTTTTTAATGCTTCGTTCATCGGTAATGTACCTACATAACCTTCGTTAATTGCTGCAATGACATTAAAACCAGGTTTTGCTTTAATAATTTCACCAGTAAACGGATTTGTAAGACTGCGACGATAGTCTAGCACACCGTTTAAGATAGGAAGTGTTTCAGGTTTCGCCATATTGATTTCATCAATGTATAGAATGTGTCCTTCTTTCATCGCTTGGATAACAGGTCCATCAATAAAGACAATTTCTTGATTGCCATCTGGACTTGTTTGGATAGTTTTGAAACCTAGTAAACTTTCAGCGTCTAAATCAACAGAACAATTGACTTGATGCATTGGAATATTAATATCTTCACTTAATGATTCTGCGAGTTTCGTTTTACCTGACCCTGTTGGTCCTTTTAATAAAATGTTTTTATTTAAGCGCATCATTGCATATGCGTCACCAAATACTGTTTTATCGGCATTAATATACTGATGTTGTGCCATTTAAAATTTCTCCTTTTCATACATCAAAAAATAGACCGAGGCACATCATTGTGCCCAAGTCCCTAATCGAATATTTAATTCAAATTGCTTATTAAACTTCTTTAAAATACTCTTTATAATAACCGCCAACTTTACCTGAGTTATCAATGATTTGATAATATTCTTCAGTTTCGTTAACGACATCGTATTGTTTTCCAATAGTCAACATATCAGATACTGTAAATTTTTTAGCGTCTGTATGTAGTACTTCTACCTTTTTAATTGGTTGTTTGTCTTTCCATTCTTCGTGTAACATATGTTCACAATCCTTTCTGTGCAGGTTAGCTTTTTCTAAAGTTAAGATGAATGACAATCCACTATTTTCTGTAATACGAACTGATTCTGAATCTTGTTGTTCAAGCGTTTGATATGGAATGCCAATTGTTTCTAGCTGTTGGACCGCATTGCGGTATTCTTGTTTAGATTGCGTACTAAATTCGATTTGTTCGACCGAACCATATTCTGGTAAATTAATTGGTTCTGTAGCTTGGAAGATGTGTAATTCTCCACCTAAGCCGCCTTCTCCAATTCGAAATACTTGTACTTTAAAGTCATCATCTGTAGTCGGTGTGTATTCAGCAAAATGATCAAGGCCGAATACTTTAGATAAAATCGATGAAGTCAGCAACATTTCGTTAACTTGAACAATCACTGGTCCAAGTCCTTGGATTTGGTGAAGCGGATTCACCGTACCTTCATCGGTAGGCATACCTAATGGTACACCACTATTATTTTCATTAGAATAGATATCAAAGAATTGTCCGTTACCGTCTTTAAATTCAAAATGTTTATTATTATTCATTTCAGTAACGTCACCATATTTGATTTCATTTTGGTCTAAAATTGATTGATACTCTTCTAATCCTAAATCTGATGGTGTTCTTAAACCGACACTTAAGACATGATTATTTTCTGTCGAATAGTTTGGTACTTCAATAAAGTGTATTCTTGTACCCGGACTTAAAAATGCATCACCAAAACGTACTGCATTTTTTGAACCTTGTCTTTCATAATTCAATCCTAAAATATCATGAAATAAATAAATTGATTGTTCTAGATTTCGAGTACCTATTGTGACACTTCGTAAACCTGCCATTTTACCCACACCTTCTTTTGTGATTTCTCATTCATTATAACTTAAATGAAGTGGTTTTTGTATGATGAAGTGTTCAATGAATGAATTCAGTCAAAATAAGGTATAGTAATAGTATATAGGATTAGAAAAGGCATGTTTGATCTGAAAATTTGGATCAAAGGAGATGATTAATAATGCTTACTTTCTGGATATTATTCGCTTTAACGATACTTGTAGCAGCGTACTCCGGTATTAGCTACTTCACAGGTCGAATTAAAGAAAATGCGAAGTTTAAAAAGCAACATTTCGGAGTTTTATGTATCGTATTTGTCATCCTTGCAATTATAGAACTTGTCGTTTTCAATATGTTATAGAATTAAAAGCAGCGGTGATTGATTTTAATGAGTTAAATCAATCACGCTGCTTATTTTTGTTTCTAAATTCAAAATCAACATTAAAATACGACGGCAAAACTGCCGTCGTATCAAGGTTTGTAATATGATTTACTTTATAGATTAAGATTCTAATAATAAATCTTCAGGGCTTTCGATAAGCTCTTTGATTGTTTTCAAGAATCCTACTCCCTCTTTACCATCAATAATTCTGTGGTCGTAGCTTAAAGCAAGGTACATCATAGGACGGTTCTCAATTGTATCTTTATCAATCGCGATTGGACGCGTGATGATTGAGTGCATACCTAAAATAGCTGCTTGGCTTCCGTTAATGATTGGTGTAGACATCATTGAACCGAAGATACCACCGTTTGTGATAGTGAATGAACCGTTCATTAAATCACCAAGTGATAATTTGTTGTCGCGTGCTTTAACTGCTAAGTCTGCGATTGAACTTTCGATTTCTGCGAAGTTTTTCTTATCACAGTCACGTACGAATGGCACGATTAAACCATTATCTGTAGATACCGCAATACCGATATCATAGAATTGTTTAGTAATCATGTCTTGTCCATCAATTTCAGCATTCACTGCAGGGTATTTTTTCAATGCTGCAACGGCTGCTTTTGTGAAGAATGACATGAAACCTAATTTTGTTCCGTCATGATCTTTGATAAATTGTTCTTTTTTACGTTTACGTAAGTTCATCACATTTGTCATGTCAACTTCGTTGAATGTAGTCAGCATTGCTGTGTTATTAGATACTTCTAATAATTTCTTAGCTGCTGTTTGTTTACGACGAGACATTTTTTCGCGAATCACTGGTTTGTTTGGTGTGCTGCTTTGTGGTTTAGCTGGTGCTTCTGATTTTGCTGGCTCAGCTTGTTTTTGGTTACCTTGTTGTTGACGATCAATGTCATCTTTACGTACAACATCGTTACCTTTAGAAGCAACTTCTGCTAAGTCGATACCTTTTTCACGCGCATATTTACGTGCAGATGGTGTTGCATTGACGCGTTGGTCACTAGAAGCACTTTCTTTTTCTTCTGATTTGTCAGCTTCTGCTGGTTCAGATTTTGATTCTGATTTGTCTTCAGATTTTGGTGCTTCTTCTTTTTTGTCATCAGATGAAGCTGAAGATGATGAACTGCCGCTGCCTTCCCCTACAGTTGCGATTGCTTGTCCTACTTCAACAGTATCACCAGGTTCTGCTAAGTGTTCTTGTAAAACACCTGCTTCTTCAGATACAACTTCAACGTTGACTTTATCTGTTTCTAATTCGACAACAGCTTCACCTTTGTCTACTGAATCACCTGGATTCTTCAACCATTCAGCTATTGTACCTTCTGTAATAGATTCTGCTAACTCTGGAACTACGATCTCAGACATACTAATTTCCCCCTAATTTTTGTTAATACTCTCTTCGATAATAGATTTTTGAACGAGTTTATGATTTTCTCCGTCACCTTCAGCTGGCGCAGAACGTTTAATACGACCGCTATATTGCAATTCGTATTGATCGCTAGCGATATCACTTAAGTAAGGATATACGAACAACCAAGCACCTTGGTTTTGCGGTTCTTCTTGAACCCATGCAATTGTTTCAAGGTTTGGCAACTGATCAATAACTGCTTTGATTTCGTCAGCTGGGAATGGATATAAGCGTTCTACCGCAATCAATAAAATCGATTCATCCGGTTCTTTTTGCAGACGTTCCTTCAAATCAATAAACATTTTACCTGAAGTTAAAATCACTTTTTTGACTTTGCTTGCTTCATGCTCTTCTGGCAAGATAGGTTCGAAATGGCCTTGTGTAAATTTATCGATTGTGTCAGCTACAGTTTTATTTCTTAATAAACTTTTCGGTGACATGACAACTAGTGGACGCATTGCATCAGTATCCAAGCTTGCTGCTTGTGCACGTAATAAGTGGAAATAGTTACTAGAGCTAGATAAATTTACGACAGTCGCGTTATTCTCAGCTGAGAGTTGTAAGAAACGCTCTAATCTTGCTGATGAGTGCTCTGGACCTTGTCCTTCATATGAATGTGGTAAGAACAATGTTAGACCTGAGCGTTCGCCCCACTTCGCATAACTGCTGAATAAGAAGTTATCGAACATCATTTGTGCCATATTCGCAAAGTCGCCGTATTGAGCTTCCCAGATATTCATAGTACCCTTGTTTTCAACATTGTAACCGTATTCGAAGCCTACAACAGCTGCTTCAGATAGCGGTGAGTTATGAACATCGAAGGATGCACGTTGATTTGGTACATGTTGTAAAGGCACATATTCTTCGCCAGTATCAGGGTTATGCAATACCGCATGTCTGTGACTGAAAGTACCACGTTCACTGTCTTGACCTGTTAAACGAATTGGTGTGCCATCTTGCATGATTGTCGCAAATGCAAGTTGTTCAGCTTGTGCCCAATCTACTAAACCATCTTCTTTTTCAAATGGTTCTCTACGTTTTTCTAAAACTTTTTTCAGTTTTTTCAAGACTTCAAAACCTGTTGGATATGTTAATAATGCATCATTGATTGATTTCAATTCTTCGAAATCAAATTGACGATCATCAGGTTGAAGCGGTAAGTCAACATTGTCTGGTTTAGACATATCTTGTGTTGTTGTTTTATCATTTTTATCGATTTTATCATGTGCTGCACGTAGTTCTTTTTGAACATCATCTAAGATGTCATTCTTTTCATCCTCAGAGATAATGCCTTCTTCAACCAATTGGTCACCATAAATGTGATCTACAGTTGGATGCTTACGGATGGCATGATAAGGAATTGGGTTTGTAATAGATGGTTCATCCATTTCGTTATGACCATAACGACGGTAACCGACTAAATCGATAACAACATCTTTGTTGAACTCTTTTCTGAAGTCCATTGCAATATCAATTGCTTCAATTGTTGCTTCAACATTGTCTGCATTAACATGCATAATCGGTACATCATAACCTTTAGCAACATCTGTAGAATATGTTGTTGAGCGACCATCTTGTGGCTCTGTAGTGAAACCGATTCTGTTGTTAGTAATCAGATGCAATGAACCGCCTGTTGAATACCCCTCTAAGTTGCCTAAGTTCATTGTTTCAAAGTTGATACCTTGTCCTGGATAAGCAGCATCACCATGAATTAAAATCGGCATAGATTTGCTGAAATCTGTTTGTACTTTGCCGCTTTGATGACGGTCATCTTGTACAGAACGTGTTTTACCTAATACAACCGGTGACACGATTTCTAAGTGACTTGGGTTGTTTGCTAATGAAATGCGTTGTTCTATACCATAAGTGTCTGTTGTTTTCGTACCGCCTAAGTGATATTTAACGTCACTTGTCCATGCTGAACCTGAAGTTAATTCTAGACTGCCGTCTTGTGGTAGGAACTTCATTGGATCAGTATGCATGAATTCAGAAATCATCATTTCATAAGGTTTTTCTAACACATGTGTTAAAACGTTGAGGCGTCCACGGTGTGCCATACCTATTTGAATATTTTGAATTTCTTCTTTAGCTGCACGACTTAAGATTTGTTGCAGCATTGGCACAAGGGTATCTACACCTTCAATAGAGAATCGCTTTGCCCCTACAAAGTTTTTATGAAGATATTTTTCGAAACCTTCAACATGTGCTAATGTCTTGAATAATTCTAGCTTTTGGCTTTTATTTAAGTTTGCTTTATATGGCGTTTCAATACGTCGCTTGAGCCAAGCGCGTTCTTTATTGTTGTTAATGTGTGTGTATTCAAAAGCAATCGGCCCTTTATAACGCTTTTCCATGCGTTGGATTGCTTCATAGGCATTGTCATAAATATCAGAAAAATGATCTGACACAATGCCTGAAGAAATTTGCTCTAAATCTTCTTTTGTTAAATTGAAATCTTCAAGTGTCAATCTAGGAACATTTTTACGTTCTGGTCGATTGACTGGATAAATATCTGCCTGCAGATGCCCATATTGTCTGATGTTATCGATTAAACGCATAACTTGTTTAATTGTCATATCATCAGAACTTGATGAAGGTGCTGCAGCCACCTCTCTGTTGTCATTGTTAATTGTACTAAATAGAATTTGTAAATCTTCAGAGACAGAAGTTGGATCTTGTAGATATTGATCGTATAAATCAATAATTACCCCTAAGTTAGCTCCGAAATTTACAGGTGCTTCACTAACCTGTGTATATTTCGTCATATTACTCCCTCCACAATATATTGAAACGCTTACAAATAAATAATATCATTAAATGTTCACAAATTAAAGGGAGAATGACGATTTGATGGCATGAAAAAGAGCCGATATGACGGCTCTTTATACACATATATAACCTTAAATATAATATTGTACAATAATAGACGAATTATCATTAAAATGTAATTATACGTTGAAGGTAATTTTGAATGTAGTAAACGTATCAACTTCACTTTCAACTTGAATCGTACCGCCATGTAAATTCACTATATTTTGAGCAATCGATAATCCTAAACCATTACCTCCACGTTGTCTAGAACGTGATTTGTCTACGCGATAAAAACGGTCAAAGATAAAGTCTAAGTCTTTTTTAGGAATGCCTGAACCATGATCGGTAATCTCAATAGTTGCTTGTCTATTTTTAAGTGCAGTACAAATTTCTATTCTTTTCTCTCTTGTATCATATTTAATCGCATTATCCAAAAAGATAAGCAATACTTGTTCAAGTTGATAACGATTAATATTCAGCCATATTGGTTTCACTGATGGTGTAAATGTAAAACTATAATCAGGATGTAATTGTTTGAGAGATTTTAGTCTAGATTTAATCTCGTCATTCACATCAACAGGTTCTACATCTAAAGCATCCTTATAGGTTGATTCTTTCGTTAATAGTAACAGCTCTTCTACTAACTTGGTAATACGATTCATTTCTTCGATTGTTATATCTAATGATTCTTCTAAAATTGCTGGGTCTTTCTTACCCCATCGTTGGATAAGATTTAAGTGACCTTGAATGATTTGAAGCGGTGTTCTCAGTTCGTGTGAAGCATCTTCTACGAACTGGCGTTGTTGATCAAATAGTTCTTCAATTTGAATCATCATATCGTTGAATGTATCAATCAAGTCAGTTGTTTCATCGTATTCAGTCGGTAGTTCTAACTTTTCCTGGAAACCATCTCTACGGATTTTACGCATTTTGTTAGCCATAATTGTAATAGGTTTTGCGATTTGTGCAGAAAAGATATAACTGATAGTGGCAGTAATAATAATGGCAATAATACCAAATAACACCGATAAGATGATTAATGAATGCATAACACTATCATAACTTGCGAGCGAATGGATAATCACAGAATAACCATGAAACTTTTCAGTTTCGACTGGATGAGAAACGATTAAAAAGTTTGCATCTTTAATACGTTGCACGTAAACACTGTGATACTGAGAAGGTTCAATCCCTTTTGTGCTATTAATAAAATCACTCATAGTCGATGTTTCGGTTATCTTTTGTTTGTCATTATCAAACAGAATCACTTTTTGGAAATTACCAAGTGATGCGTTTAAATCTAAAGGTTTAATATCAACCAAAGATTTCGTCGCAAGTAAAGCTGAAACGTTATCAGCACTTTTTTCTGCATCATTAATTTCACTGTCTCTTAAAGTGATGCTCAAAAAGTAAATGATGACTAAGCTGAAAATGAAAACAATTAAAAACGTAATACTCGTAGTAATTAGCATCCATTGAGTTTTTAATTTTCGTTGCTTCATTTGCGTATCACATAACCGACACCACGTACTGTTTCGATTACCTTTTCTTTACCAAACGGTTTCAATTTATTTCTCAGATAACGAATATAAACATCCACTACATTGGTTTCTACTTTGCTGTCATAACCCCAAACATGATTTAATATTTGTTCACGTTGTAAGACATGATTTAAGTTTTCAGAAAGCAATTGCAACAAGTCATATTCGGTTTTAGTTAATTCAACCTCTTGACCATCAATCGTAACACGAAAGGCTTCTTTATTAATTTGAATGCCTTTAATATCGATGATGTCTTTAGCTGGTTGGCGTCTTAATGTTGCACGAATACGTGCTAATAGTTCTTCGATATCGAATGGCTTTACGATATAATCATCTGCACCATAATCTAAACCTGCTACTTTATCATATGTATCACCTTTTGCTGTGATGATAATAATTGGAGTAGATTTGACTTCACGTATTCTCTTACATATTTCTAAACCATCCATATGTGGCAACATCAAATCGAGTAAGTACAGATCATATTCTTTTTTTAATGCTGTTTCTAATCCTTCTGCACCATCATTTTCAATATCAACTTCATAATTCTCATGTACTAATTCTAATTCAATGAATCGAGCTAAGTTTTGCTCATCTTCTACGATTAATATTTTTGTCATTGAAAGCACCTCAATCATGATTTTATCATAATCAAAACGTTTAAGAACGAATGAAACGAATCAAATGATTAATTGTGACAAAAATATGGAGTTGAATAAAAAAGTGAAATTATTTTTGATTTCTAATTGACAACCATTCTCACTAATGTATAATAGTAATTGAAAATGATTATCAATCACAAATGAGACATCCCCCCCACATTTCGTTCTTAATTGGATTGGTCATTTTCGATTTATCCCCTTTTATATATGCCCGTAAATACTGACGTTACACTAAAAGTAACGTGACATACTTAACCGATTCTCAATTAAGCAGAATCGGTTTTTTTCTATTATAAATTAAAAAAGTGAGATTAAGCAGCACTTAATCTCACTTTAATTCTCATTTAGCAAAGGCTTTGAATTTACCTTTGAACAATAATGATACAGATAAAATACATACAGCACCTGCAAGCACGCCTGCAATGACATCAGTAGGATAATGTACACCTAAATAAATTCTAGACATACAAATCATCGCAATCATGAAGATGCAGAATGAAGTCATCATCACACGTGGTGTCCCGTGTAAGTAATGGCTTGAAATTGCAATCAAGCTACCGAAGAAAGATGTAGAACCTTGCGCGTGGCCACTTGGGAAACTATAGCCGCCAATTTCTACAAGTCTTAATTTAGTAGGACGCTCTCTATCAATTGTGTTTTTCATAATTGGATTAGAGATACTTGAAACTGCCATCACAATCGCAAAGAATAAAGCTTCTATTTGCATTTTACGCATTAATAAAAATGCGACAACACAAAGTGAAAGGCAGATCATTGACCATACTTCGCCTATCCAAGTTGCACCCATAAAAATACTAGTTGTAATGATGCTGTGTGAGGCATAAATAAAATCATAGACTTCTGTATCAATCCAATTACCGATTCTATTTTGATGGAACACAGCAATCGCGCTGAATATCAATGTAAATACTAGAATCAGTGAAATTCTTTTAGCTCGACTCAACTCAGCTTTCCCTCGTTTCCTTTTGGTTTGTATCTTTAAGAATCTTGTCTAATAAATCTTCTTTAGTAAATAGCTGGTGATAGTTCGACATTTGTTGTTCAATAGTTGAACGATTATTTTCAATCTCTTTTAACGCATCCATGAATTTTTGTTGAGAAGCTTCATCTTCTGGTAATGTTTGCGCATACCCTTTAGATTGGAAATATTTTGCATTATCAATCTGATCGCCACGAGACTGGTCTAATCCTAATGGAATCAGCAACATAGGAATGTTTAATGTTAAGAATTCATAGATTGCATTAGCACCTGCTCGGCTGACTACCATGTCTGTAATCGCGAGTAAATCTGTTAATTCACTCGTCACAAATTCAAATTGACGATAACCTTCTTTTTGAATAGATGAATCAAGTAGTCCTTTACCAGTTAGATGAATGATTTGATAATCTTTTAATAATTCGTCAAGATTGCGTCGAATTAAATCATTAATCGTTTTACTGCCTAAACTGCCGCCCATGACTAATAACACTTTTTTCTCAGCGTTAAATCCTGTCAGTTGATAACCTTTTTCTTTGTTACCCTGTTTTAAATCATCTCTAACAGTTGCACCGACAAAATCTGCTTTTGCTTTTGGCAGATATTTTAATGTATCTTCAAATGTTGTATAGATTTTATTTGCGAATTTTAGAGAAATTTTATTCGCAAGACCTGGAGTGATATCTGATTCGTGAATAATCACCGGGATATTTAATGAACGTGCCGCGATGACTACAGGTACAGATACAAATCCTCCCTTAGAAAAAAGTAAATCTGGTTTTTGTTTCTTTAAGATTTTACGTGCGTCTAAAATTCCTTTGAGTACTTTAAATACATCCTTGATATTTTCAAATGATAAATATCTGCGTAACTTCCCGCTGGATATCGGGAAGTACGGTGTATTTGGTAATTGTGATGAAATCATATCTTTTTCAATTCCATTTTTAGAACCTACATAAAAAGTTTGGTAACCTCTTTCATTCGCAATTGGAATCAAACTTAAATTGACTGAAACATGTCCGACTGTTCCGCCGCCAGTAAATGCAATTTTCGTCATGATAAATACCTCTATTCTTATTTTAAAATTCTATAATAGGCATAGAATGATTCTTCCTTATCGTAAGGAGGATAATTTAAATTGGCTTCGCCTGCTTTATGAAAACCAAATTTTTCAAATAAGTTTTGCGCGCGTTGATTCGCAGCATACGTATCAGTGAGTAACACATCAACGCCGTGATCTAACGCGCGTTCAACAGCAAAGTTAAATAATGCTGTTGCTGCGCCTTTATAATTAGCAGAACCTGCAAGTCTATGAATGACATAAGCATTGGTTCTATCTATCGGCCATTCTAGTTCATCATACCATTTTGATTGATTTTGGTCGATAACAATATAACCATAAATTGTATTCTCCTCTTCTAATACAAATAATGATTTATTTGTAATATCTTCCTCAAAATGCTCTAGTAATGGATAGGCTTCATCCCATTGTGGATTATTATCTTCTGCCATAATTTTTTTGGCTTCTTCTGTCAATGCGGCTACCGCATTTAAATCTTCTTGTGATGCGTTTCTGATCATAAATTGTGCCCCTTTATTTTAATTTTTTGATTAAAGTATCTAACATTTCATCATCTTTATTCGCTTTATCTACTAACTTTTCTGCGAATTTTTGATTCGTTTCTTTATCAAATTTGCCTGTTACTGGTAATTGATTATCTTTTTGGAAATCTTCAACTGCAGATTTGAGTTTTGCATCATAGTCATTGTTTTCTTTTCCAACTTGATAATTCAAAGCTTTTAAGCCGATTTTTATAGATTTGACATTTTTATCTTGATCGCCTTCTTTAAACACTTTGTCATCAGGAATCATTGATAATGATTGATACTTAGGAGATGCAATTTCGACATCTGGTTTGATTCCTTTACCATGGATATAAGTACCGTGTGGTGTTAACCATTTCATTTCAGTATATTTTAATAACGAACCATCTGAGTATTCTTGTGTGGTTTGTACAATACCTTTACCAAATGTCTTTTCACCATAAACCTTCGCTTTATTATAGTCTTTCATTGCACCAGTAAAGACTTCAGAAGCACTGGCTGAACCTTCATTGACAAGGATAGATACTTTCATATCTTTTACTTCTTTTAATGGATCGGTCGGAGTATTCACCGATTCTATTTCTTTCCCTTTTTGCAACTTCACAACCGGTTTATTTTTATCGATGAAGATATTCGACATTTTAACTGCTTCATTTAATAATCCGCCTGGATTATTACGTAAATCTAATACAATTTTTCGTACGCCTTGTTTGTGTGCTTTCATAATATTAGTTTTCAATTCAGCGGCTGTATCTTCTTGGAATTTATTAATCGTGAAGACACCAACATCGCCTTCTTTTTTGTATTCAACACTTTTAACGTGGATTTTTTCTCTTTTGATTTTAATGTTTTGTTCTTGGTTGGCACGCTTAATAGTTAACGTAACTTCAGTACCTTCTTTACCACGTACCATTTTGACTACTTCTGTCAGTGACTTACCTTTAATAGATTTCCCATCTACTTTAGTTAAAACATCTTTGGGTTGTACACCTGCTTTTTCTGCAGGAGATCCTTTCATGGGGCTGGTTACACTGATTTCTTTATTACGTTGCTGCATTTCAGCCCCGATACCTACGAAATCACCTGAAACGTCTTCATTAAATGATTTGGTTTCATCTTTTGTCATATATTGTGAATAAGGATCTTTTAATGATTTAACCATACCGTTAATGGCAGATTCAGATAATTTTTCTGAATCTTGTTTTTTATAGTAATCATTGGCTAATGTTTGATATGTACTTTCAACTTTACTGAATGATTTTCTTTGTGAGTCGTCTAGCCCTGAAAATTTGTGTGCTATCGCGATTGTCGCAAAGACTGTAAGGATAATCGTTAACAACAATGCGAGTATACTAAATGTGATGAATTTCCATCTTTTAATTTTAAAAAACTTAGGTGCCTTTTTTGAGTCTTGTTCATCTGAAGGTTGATTAGTTTCATCATTATGTTGTGTCACTCGGATATGCCCCTTTCTTAAATTACGTTGATGTGCATAAATAAGTTCTAGTTTGAATGGATAATTCATTTTACCAAATTCAGCACGTTCATCAACTTATATATGGCTATATAAAAAATAAAAGGGCTGGTGCCTCACACCAACCCTACGTCAAAAATTTAAAATTTTAACCATTCCTGATATTCATCAAATAAGTCATCAAATACATACATTGGTGAACTGATAGAAGCTTCAGTCTCTATATAGTCTGACAATGTATGAAAGTCTGACTCATGTTTTGGAAAAGCTAAATCATCAAAAATCTGTTCTGCTAATTGACCTTTTTCATCAGGTCTGCCTCGCACAGTAAGCGCAAATTGATAAAATGAATAATCTTTCATTAACTCATTGTCACATCAATTACTTTTGTTTCACTTTTAACTAATTGATCTTGCGGGTGGATATCGATTTTATCTGCTTGATCTGTATTAGTAATAATAATTGGTGAAATGACTGATTTAGCGTTATTTCCAATATAGTCTACATCAAATTCAACTAGTGGATCTCCAACTTTTACTGTATCGCCGCTTTCAACTAATACATTGAATCCTTCACCATCTAATTGAACTGTATCTAGACCGATGTGAATTAATAATTCTAAACCGTTATCAGCTTTTAAACCTAACGCATGTTTAGTTGGGAAGATATTGTCAACTTTACCTTCAATTGGTGAAACAACGTCACCTTCGCTTGGATTAACACCGAAGCCATCACCCATCATTTTTTGCGCAAATACTGGGTCTGGAATATCTTCGATTTTAACGTATTCACCAGAAATCGGTGCATAAACCTCGATTGACTTATCTACTTTATCCTCTTTGCCAAATAATTTTTTAAACATATTATTTCTCTCCTTGGTTCTTGAAATGTGGAATCAAATCACCATATCCAAGTTCTTCTAATTTATCATAAGGAATAAATTGTACAGCAGCTGAATTGATACAATATCTTAATCCGCCTGTTTCTTTTGGTCCATCATTGAAAACGTGACCTAAATGACTGTTTTCAGAACGTACTTCAGTTCTTACCATACCAAATGACTTATCTACAAGTTCAATGATATCATCGTCACTTAGAGCTTTAGAGAAGCTTGGCCAACCACAATCAGAATGAAATTTTTCTTCTGAAGTGAATAGTGGTTTGCCTGAAAGTTTATCGATATAGATACCTTTTTCGAAATGATTCCAATATTCATTTTGGAAAGGAGGTTCTGTACCATTTTCTTGAGTAACAAGATATTCCATATCTGTTAATTCATTTTTACTTTTTTTAAGCATTTTGCTCCCCCCAATGTCTTTCTATAAAGTCTTTTCTTCCTGAACCTTTTTGATACTGTTCATAATGCATTGGATTCTTTTTATAATAATCTTGATGATAAGATTCTGCCGGGTAAAAGTTTTTATATGGTTTTACCGGTGTGATCACAGGTTTATTAAAAATCATTTGTTCGTTTAACTGCTGGATTTTAGATTGTGCAGCTTTTTCTTGTTCTTCGTCATGGTAGAAAATGACCGGTTGGTAACTTTCACCGCGATCGAAGAATTGTCCACCATTATCTGTTGGATCGAACGTCTTGAAATAAACATCTAATATATTTTCAAATGAAGTGATTTCAGGATCATATTCAATTTGTACTGCTTCAACATGTCCTGTTGTGTTCGTACATACTTCTTCATAAGTTGGATTTTCTACGTGGCCGCCACTGTATCCTGATACAATATTCTTAATACCAGGATATGATGTGAATGGTTTTACCATACACCAGAAACAACCGCCAGCTAATGTTGCATATGCCAAAATATTACCTCCATTCGGCGTTTAGTCAATTCTAAATTTATCATGACTGCACTTTATTTTCTATTAGTTTGCTTTAACCTGATGATTTTCATGAGAATTATCGATTATTGACGCAAGACAACGAATCCTACTGCACCTTGTCCAGTATGTGTTGAAATAACTGGTGTTGTCGTATTGATTTCAACTTCAGTATTATTTTCTTCAATCGCAAATTGTTGTTTAAACTTATCTACAAAATCTAATGCATTTGCATGAGCTAAGCCGATTTTTTTAATCGAATGATTTTCAATGAACTGAGCAAGCTCTTTTTTAATAATTTGAATACTCGACTTTTGCGTACGTGCATTATGAAGGATTTTAATTTGTCCATCATCAAGAATGCCCACTGGTTTTAAACGCATCATATTACCAATCATACCTTTAGCTTTACCGATACGTCCGCCTTTAATCAGTTGGTTTAATTGGCCAATCACTACAAAGAGTTTGATATTGCTTTGTAAATGTTTTAATTTTTTAAGAATTTCTTCTGTTGATAACCCTTCGTTATTCCATTCAACAATATGTTCCAGTTGGAAACCAAGGCCGAATGAAATGGATTTTGAATCAATAACTGTAACTTTTGAATCAGTCATTTGACTAGCTTGATACGCAGTTTGATACGTACCGCTTAATCCAGATGTCATATGAATACTAATGATTTCTGAGCCGTCTTTTCCTAATTCATCGTACATTTCAATAAATTTACCAATAGGAGGTTGGCTGGTTTTGATATCTACATCTTCTTCTATTAACTCAATTACACGTTCAGAAGAAATGTCTTGTTGGTCGATATAAGATTTGCCTTCAATCGTTAAATTAAGAGGAATCACATGAACATCGTGCTCTTTTAGATATGATTGAGGTAAATCTGTTGTTGAGTCTGTGACAATTTTTTTACGCATTTCCATACCTCCTATTACTTTTTACGAACAAGATGTAAGAACGTGTGCGGAATTTTATTGCGTTCATCTTGTTCTCCTTTAACTGAAGATTCAACTTCCCAATCTTCAAAGGTATAAGGTGGGAAGAACGTATCTCCTTGGTATTTATCTTCAATGACAGTGATGTACATGTCATCTACTTTATCGATAAATTCTTCAAACAATGCTTGGCCGCCGAAAATGAAGACATGGCCAGGCAAATCATAAATATCCTCAAAATTGTGTATGACATCTACACCTTCAGGATGAAAAGATTCATCACGTGTTAAAACGACGTTACGTCTGTTTGGAAGCGGTTTGCCGATAGATTCATATGTTTTACGGCCCATTACGAGTGTATTGCCAGTACTTAATTTTTTGACATGTTTTAAATCATTAGGCAAATGCCATGGTAGTTGGTTATCCTTACCGATTACTCTGTTTTGATCATGCGCAACAAGAATAGAAAGCGTCATATTCTTATCCCCTTTCAAAAATTCTAATTGTTTTTATACAGCGATAGGTGCTTTAATACCTGGGTGTGATTGATAATTTACAATCTCCAAGTCTTCATATTGAATATCAAAAATTGAACGATCTGTATTGATTTTTAATTGAGGTGGTTCGTAACTTGAACGACTTAATTGTTTTTTGACCGCATCGATATGATTAGAATAGATATGTGCATCACCAATCGTATGCACAAACTCACCGACTTCTAAGCCGCATTCTTTTGCTACTAAATGTGTTAGTAAACTATAACTTGCGATATTAAATGGAACTCCTAAAAATACATCTGCACTACGTTGATATAATTGGCAACTTAGTTTGCCGTCTTGTACATAAAACTGGAACATCGTATGACATGGCGGTAATGCCATCGTATCAATTTCTGCTGGGTTCCATGCAGATACGATGTGACGTCTAGATGTAGGGTAAGTTTTGATTTGTTCGATGACTGTAGCAAGTTGATCATAATGTTGACCATCTGCACCAACCCAATCTCGCCATTGCTTACCATATACATTCCCTAAATTGCCGTGTTTTTGCGCAAAATCATCATCGTTTAGAATGCGTGATTTAAATTTTTCCATTTCATGTTGGTAAACTTCGTTGAATGCTTCATCTTGTAATGCTCGATGTGCGAAATTCGTCATGTCCGGACCATGATAATCTTCTGATTCAACATAGTTTTCAAATGCCCATTCATTCCAAATATTATTGTTGTATTCTAGTAAATATTTGATATTTGTGTCGCCTTTCATAAACCAAATCAGCTCAGTCGCAATCAACTTAAAGAATACTTTTTTAGTTGTTAATAAAGGGAAGCCTTTACTTAAGTCATAGCGTGATTGATGACCGAATTTTGAAATGGTACCAGTACGTGTACGATCATCGCGTTCGTTCCCGATAGCTAAAATTTCCTTACATAGGTCATGATATGCTTCGTCGAATGAATTCATACCTATCTCCTCCTCAAATCGTATGTATCTCCAATTATAAAAAATGGGACAATTGATGGACTGATTCAGCCATCAAATATTGTCCCGTACCTTCGATTATGAAATCAATTCAAATTGATTAACAGTTTTCATCAAACATATCTTTGATATCCATACAGATATCTTGAATATCGCGTCCCTCAATATATTCACGAGGCATAAAATGTTTTAATTCTGTACCTTTAAATAAAGCGAAAGAAGGACTTGAAGGTACTTGTTGTATGAACTCTCTCATTTCTTGTGTTGCTTCTTTATCTTGACCTGCAAAGACAGTTACTTTGTGATCAGGCTTTTTATCATTTTGCTCAGCAACTGCTACAGCTGCTGGACGAGCTAATCCAGCTGCACAACCACATACTGAATTAATAACAACAAATGTAGTCTCTTCAGCACCTACATTGTCCATATATTGATCAACTGCTTCTGCAGTTTCTAAACTTTCAAAACCATTTTGTGTTAACTCGCTACGCATACCTTGTGCGAGTTCTTGCATATATACTTCATACGGATTCATAATATACACTCCTTGTTCATTTATAGTTTATTTTACATGAAATAATCAGAAATGTAATCTAATTAATTTGTTGATTCATCCTAATTCCGCTTATTTATTACGGTTAGCAATTTGTTTCCAAACAGATCCTAGTGCTTCGTCACCTTTTTCAATACGAGAGATGGCCATTTGAATCTGTAACTTCACTTCGTAAGCGTCATCATCTTCATGTGCTTTCAAAGCTGGTAATTGTGCTTCGCCACCTTCATCAAAAATAAACATCGCGGCACGCCAACGCACAATCTTTTGTGGATCATCTAAAGCTTTCTCCATTTCTGGTAAAGCTACTTTAAATCCTAAATCACTTATTCCATCTCCGGCAGTTCGGCGTACACCAGGATTTTTATCCTGTAAACCTTGGTACATATATGGAAGAACTGACTCATCTTCTACCATACTTGCTAGCACAATAGCTTCGCGTCGAATTGGAATTTTAGGATGATTTAATGCAGCTTCGATGAGAGGATAATCTTCTTTGGTTGGTGTTGGGAAAGATTTCAACATTCTAAGTTGTGCTTTCCAATCTTCTGCCGCATTAAATTCATCAACTGTCACATGTTGATAGTGTGCTGTTGGAACCACAATATCCGTATTTAATGCTTCTTGTTTTAATTCATTAAGTTTATTTTCAGGATATAGTGCGACAAGTTCTTCTTCAACATTATCCATAACTTCTTCTAGTTCGCCATAACGCGTACCTAAATCTTCCCACTTACGCATAAATACTACATTGTCATCATCTTTTTGTGCTGCTAGCATTGTATCGACAAAGTAGTCTGGTAATTGTCTGCGTTCTTCATCCTTAGTGGTAGTGAGTTTAATCTGATACGGGATACCTTTAAATTTGAGCACTTCCGCTTTAATTTCGCCGAAATGTTCATCAGGTGCAGGTGTATCATTTGTTTCAGTTTCAGATTCATTACTAATTGCAGCTGTAATATTAGGCAATAATGCTTCCCAATCTGCTTTTGGTGCTTTATCCACAGCTAAAAAGTCGATGACATGGAAAATGGATTTAACACCATCAACCTCTAAAAGTCTATTGATAAAATCAGGTTGGCCTTCTTTTACTTTTGTATAGGTGGAGGATTGATTGTCCTCTCTTTTCTTATTCAATACCACTTTCATGGTATTCGGACTTGGTGTCGGTTCAATACGAACGATTTCCATCAAAATAACCCCCAATTATTGTAGTTCGTTACCAAATTGCTTGATTTGTTTACCTACTGAACATTCGTATATACAAAAATGATGTGCATGTGTTTTCCCTTTTGTTTTACGATTATATGTTTTTAATTCACAATTTTTGCAGTAAGTGCTTAATAAATCATCTATGGAATCAAGCGCTCTTTTTTCGGATTTTGAAAAAATAATCGTCACTCCCTTTACATAATTAATAACACCTTAAATGGTTTAAGGACGATTAATTTAGCCTCATTATATCATGCGACACGGTTAACTTCATCTCTCTACTTTGTAGTTGTAACTAAATGGCTATTGCATTTAATGTACGATTTCTATAGAATATATGAGTTGAGTTGCGGTTTCTAAACACCCGCATTAACAAAATTTAGGAGGTTAATTATGTTTTACAATGAAATATTAGGTATTATTGCCTTTCTAGTGACCTTTACATTAATGGTCGCAATGTATCGTTTGTTCGGTAAGCAAGGTTTGATTGCTTGGGTAGCTATCGGAACTGTAATTGCTAACATTCAAGTAATTAAAACTGTAGACATCTTTACGATTTCTGCGACTTTAGGAAATGTAATGTTTGCGTCTATTTATTTAGCGACGGATATTTTAAACGATATCTATGGACGTAAAGTAGCTAAAAGAGCAGTATGGATGGGCTTTAGTTCATCATTAGTGATGATAATTTTAATGCAACTATCATTACATTTTATTCCCGCTCCAGAAGATATGGCACAAAAAGCGCTAAGTACAATTTTCAATATAGTACCTAGAATCGCGTTAGGTTCGATTATCGCTTATATCATCGGACAACATATCGATGTCTTTATCTTCAATGCGATTAAAAAAGTATTCAAGTCAGATCGCACATTTGCAATTCGTGCATATGGGAGTACGACATTAAGTTCTATTATTGATACTGCCCTTTTTGTAAGTATCGCGTTTATTGGTTTGCTGCCAGCAGGTGCAGTCTTTGAAATCTTTATTACGACTTACTTCTTAAAACTACTTGCTACAATCTTTAATGTGCCATTTGGTTACTGGGCTAAATCAATGTACCGAAAAGGTAAAATTCAATCCAAAGATGAAGGTTACTGATTAAGGGTATAGATAATATAATATTTTGATTAAGGATGGAATGATGTATGGCTAAAATATTTTTTGATGCAGCAGTTAAAGGTAATCCAGGACCAGCATCTATTGCAGCAACAATTATTGAAGAGAGTAACCATCAAACTTTCACGCAAGATATCGCACCTACTGACAATCATTCAGCAGAATGGCAAGCTTTTAATTTTGCCTTAGACTGTGCATTAGAATTAAATGTATCTACAGCATTAATTTATACCGATTCTAAGCTGATCACTGACAGTTTAGATAAAGGCTTTGCTAAGAATGAGAAGTTTAAAGGTTATTTAGTTGAAGCAGCGAAGAAAATGAAAGCATTTGATTTATGTCTGATTGATTGGATTCCTAGAGCACAAAATAAAGAAGCCAATCATCATGCGCAACAAGCGCTCTATCAGCAATTAAAATAAAAGAAGCGGGAGGACGTCTCCACAGTTATTAACTGTGAAACGCCCTCCCGCTTTTGTTTTGAATGATTAAAATGGTAAGAATTCTCTTTCAATAAATTTCTTAGACACTTTCAAATCGTGAGTATCTAAGACATTGAAAATATCAATGAAATCCAGATGATACTGCATTTGATTAAATAATGCTGTTACATCTAATGGTACATTAGTGTGGATTTCTGCAAGTTGTTTTGAAAGTTTCAAATCATCTAATTGGCTGATGATTTTCTTTTGTTGTGCCGGTGTCAATTCGTCAATGTGATTGATAACATTTTCTACAGACTGATATTTTAAGATTAATTTATGTGCTGTTTTTTCACCAATTCCTTTGACGCCAGGATAACCATCAGCGGTATCCCCCATAAACGCTTTGATATCGATGAGTTGAAGCGGATGTAATTGATATTCTTCTTGATAGCGTGTTAAATCATAACGGTTATAAATATTAAATCCTTTTTTAGTCAACCAAACTTCAACATTAGGATTTATACATTGTAAGATATCTTTATCTCCTGTAACGATATAAACTTCGTTATCCTCTGATAAATTTCTGCTTAACGTTCCGATAACATCATCGGCTTCATAATTTTTAACTCCAATATTAACAAACCCAAGTGCGTTTGAAATATCTTGAACTAAATCGAATTGTGGTATCAATTCATCAGGCGGTGCTGGTCTATGTTGTTTATAATCTGCAAACATTTCATTTCGAAACGTTTGTTGCCCCATGTCCCAACATACAGCGATATGTGTCGGCTGAATATCATCTATCGCTGAAAAGATGTGACGAACAAATCCTTGTACGCCATTAGTCGGAACTCCGTTTGAATTTCTCATGAATTGATGATGAATGCTTGTAGCATAGAAATGGCGGAATAATAACGCCATTCCATCTACCAGCAATACTTTGTTTGTCATACTACTTCCTCTTTCTAAGTTAAATAATTTCTTTTAATTGACGGTTAGCCGCATCAATTTGTTGAATCAAGCTATTATCAATTTTAACGCTTAATAATGCGCTTGCTTGTTCATGTATTTCATTTGAAATCTCATTTAATTGTTGATCTGCAATCTTGCCCATCTTAGACACTTGTTGTTCTAACTCTTGTCGTAATTGGTTAATGTTGTTTTGCAACAAGTCAACCGTTTCCATTGTGATTTGCTCTTGTAGTTCTTTTTGTGCTTTCAGTTGCAACAAACGCTTTTTCGTCAATTTTTTCGGAAGATGTTCGAACATTTCATTAAAATCAATATGCATCGTTGTAATTTTATCTTTATCCATTTCAATCTCAAAGTGTGGCTGTAATAAAATATGCAATTGATTCAATTGCTTAACAATAGGTGCAAGTTGATCTTCCAGTTGCTTATTAAAGAATTTTTTAATACGTTCAGCAATTAAAGTTTGTTCCATATACAATCTGCCATGGATTTGTTCAAGATATGTTTTAACTGCATCACGTTTTTCAGCATCAAAGTCATTGTTTTTAGTCATTTGCCCGTTGAATACTGTACGAACTTCATCAAACAATTGAATTTTTAAGCGTTCATTCAAGTGATATACTTGATCTTCAACTTCGTTATAAACATGTTGTTTAGTCGTTTTTAAAGTCGTATTTGGAATCGCACCTTTTTGTTCAATCTTTCTTACTTCTTGTTGACGCGTTTCCATTTCTTCACGGTTGTTTTGATAGTCTTCTGACATTTGTGTATAAGAGGCACTAATTTGTTCAAGTTGCGCTTTCATTTGTTGTTGTAAAACAACCTTAGATTCGACCTCCGCAAAGTAATCTAGACTATCTTTTAGTTTATTTAGCCCTTCATCGCCCTCTTTTAATGCACGTCGACTAGAAACACTATAAATATCAGCAGGCATATTTACTTGTTGTAATGCATCGCTGACATAATCTTCCACAGCTTCTAAATCTTCTGTTGATTCTGCTAAATCTACTGCATTAATAATCATCTTGAATGTTTGATTTTCATTGAGTTGATTCATCTCTTTCATATACTCAATAAATGCTTTGTCGTTATCAGTAAATGAATGATTGAAGTAACTTACGTATAAAATCAAATCAGATGATGTTAATATTTTTTCCGTTTCATTAGAATGACGTTGGTTATTTGAATAAAGACCTAAAGAGTCTACAATAATTTTATTTTTCAACCAGTCTATCGGTAAGTTTAAATGAACAGTTTCCACAAACGCAGCATACTCATCTTGAGCACTCCATTTTTTCACTTCATCCTGACTGATATCGTGATGGTAACCATCTTGAATCATATTTTGGTATAAATCTAATTGTTCTTTAACCGCATTAACAAAAGCAAGTTGTTCTTTCTTCAATGAATGTTTTAATTCTGTTGTATCTGTTGCTTTAAAGTCCTCTAAACTCTCAAAATGGAATTTTTGAGATTCAACTAATTGATTTAATTCCGCGAGTAATTGAGGTGCTTGTTTTAAAGTGATTGCACTTGAATTACCATATGAGAGCTCTGTTGTTGCTGCTGTAGTAGGATTTGGTGAACTTACTAAATAATTTTCACCTAGTAACGCATTGATTAAGCTGCTTTTACCAGCACTGAATGTACCGAAGACGCCGATTTTCACAATTTGTTGATCCATTCGTTCAATAGCAGCCTTTAAATCAGATTTGGTTTGTTCAAATAAAGGAACAGGATCAATGATAGCGATACCTTGCTTAATTGTTTCAATATCGATATCAGATTTTAACTCAGTTTTTTGTTTAGTTTGGTTCAGTTGTTTTTTCGGTGTTTCTAGCTCTTCTTTTGTATATGTGATTTCTGTACGGTCAATCAATTTATCTAATGAATCATCTAAGTGAATATAATAATGTTGATAATTTCTTGTGATGAGTGATTCACGCAGCTTACGTAACTCAATATATTTTTCATAATCATTTTGATCCGTCTCTTCTTCATCGTCGACATGTTGTGTTTCAGCATTTTCAATAGCACGTTTTAATAGAGGTTCAGATTCTTTTTTAATAAATCGATGAATAGCTTTAACGACATCGTCACAGAAGTTTAATACATAAGCATTACTGATACTCATTTGTTCTTGGTATAAATCTGTGACAAGTGAGGATGGTATTTCATAATGCTGATTTAAAATAGATTGGTTGACGTCTGTTTGGTTGATGAAGCGGGTTAAGAATGACATATCTTCTCGCATTGGCTGTCTGATTTGTTGATTTACAATATCTTGTAACGCTGTCATTACATTTTGTAAACGCTCTTCCCTAGCTTCTTCAGTTTTCTTTTTCTTATTAAAGAATCCGCCAACTTTGAATGTTTTTACTTGGCTCTCTAAGTAGAGACGAATCTTTTCACGCATTTCATGCGGCATTAAGTATGCGTTTTCTAAAATGTTTTTGCGTTGATAATTTAAATATTTATAGAGATTATCTGGATCATTTAACAACTGTGCTTCTTCACTAACAGATTGATTCTGTTGGAAATTTAAATAAGCTTGGTCAAATTGTGAAGCATCAATATCTAAATTTGCTAAAATATCCTGCATTTCAGCTTGAATATATGATTTTTGGTCTTCGGTAATAAACTGTGTGATTCTTTCAATATAGTCTTCCATAGACTCGCGATGTGTATCTTGTTCGATTAAGAAATCAGACAGTGCATTAATTTGATTTTCTGGGTGGTCATACTTAGAAACATAAAATGTTTTCAGAAGTTCTAAGTCCCATTCATCTACCGCGTGCTGAATATTTTGTTTGAAAGCATCGAATGAAAGCTCTTCATCATTATGTTTATCGATTTGATTTATTACGAATACTACTGGGATGCCTGCATGATTCAAACGTTTCATAAATTGGAAGTTCATTGCGGATTGAACATGGTTATAATCTACTGTATAAAAAATAATATTGCTGGTAAACATGAATTGTTCTGTTGATGCTTGGTGTAATGAAACGTTTGAGTCTACACCTGGTGTATCTTGTAAGGTGAATCCTTTTTTGAATTTATCAGATTCAAAACGAATTTCTACAGACTCTACATCCCCATTTTGTCTGTTTAATTGCTTCACTTCATCATAATTATTCAAGCGTGTATATTTTTGACCTTCTAAGTTTGCGATAATTTCACTTTTATCAGCGACACTGACGATTGCTGTGTTGCTGGTTGTCGGTACAGGTGAACTTGGTAAGATTTCTTGTTCTAGTAGTAAGTTGATTAATGTAGATTTGCCTGCTGAAAAGTGACCGACAAATGTTAATGTGTATTGATCTAGATAAACTTTTTTAATGACTTGGTTGATAATATGGACCAAATCTTGATGGTTTGATTTTTCGACTTCTTTTTTTAATTTATATAAAATATCTAATTGGTTGTTACTCGTCATAGATTATGTACCCCTTTATAAATAACATTGCTTTAATTGTATACTAAAAGCGCTTTACTCTAAAGGATTAAAATCGATGTTGCGGAGAATAAAAAAGATGCATCTGACTGATATTTAGTCAAATGCATCATAATTTTAAAGATCTGGATTATTCGCATGCTTAATTTGTAAGTAGCGAGATAAGCTGTAAACGATAATTCCAGCCCAAATAAAGATAAAGGTAACGAATTGATTTGTATCAAAAGGTTCTCTGTAAATAAAAATACCTAAAATAAAAATTAATGTCGGACCGATATATTGAATGAATCCCATTAATGATAAAGGAATACGTCTTGCACCTGCAGAGAACGAAATTAATGGAATCGCTGTAATAGCCCCTGAGAACAATAGCCAGAATGTCGGCATGTTGATACCAATGGTTGTTTGATGTGAGATCCATAAATAAACGATATAAATCAAAGCTGCTGGCGTTGTAACGATACATTCAAATGTAATACTGCTTAAAGCATCAATCGGTACAATTTTCTTAAGCAGGCCATAAAATCCGAATGACACTGCTAAAATAATCGAAACAACCGGGAACTCGCCGATTTTTAACGTCATGTATAGCACACCAATAAAAGCAAGGAAAATTGCTAACCATTCTAACTTATTGAATTTTTCTTTCATAAAGATCATCGCAAGTAAAATGCTGACGAGTGGATTAATATAATAACCTAAACTCGCTTGGAGTACGTGATTATTATTAACCGCCCAGATAAATGTGCCCCAGTTTACTGTAATGATATAGCCGGCTAGAATAATAGCCCAAAGCTGTTTGGTTGTTAAGGCTTTAATGCCACTTATAAATTGTGAACTCTTTCCCATTGCCATGATTAATACAACCATAAAAATCATGGATAAAATAATACGATAAGCGAGAATTTCAAACGGACTGATATCATTGAGCAACGACCAATAAATTGGTAATGTTCCCCAAAGGATATAGGCAATTATGGAGTATACTATGCCGCGTTTAAATTCTTGATTCATCCTAGTCACCCCAATTTTTCAAACTATTTACTTTTTCTTAGCCCAATATTGATAATACGTACATTCTATATAACCATTGAAGAGCTTTCTACGTTTTGTTGCTTTTTGTTGTGTTAAAAATTCAAATTCTTTATTACTTGTTAAAATGTACTCTGATAAGTTTTTGTGCTGACGCATCAACTTACCAAGATAGCGATACATTTCTTCAACTTCTTCTCTATCACCAATACGCTCACCGTATGGCGGGTTACCGATTAATGCGATAGGTTGATCGGTATGGATATCTAAAGTATTCACATCTTTGACACCGAATTGAATGACTTCACTCAATCCTACTTCTTCAGCATTACGTATCGCAATGTCTACCATTTCAGGATCAATATCATACGCATAGACTTCAACTTCTTTGTCGTAATCTGCTTGTTGATCTGCTTCGTCACGCAATTGTTCGTATAGATCATCAGGCATGATATCCCATTGTTCTGAAACGAATGAGCGGTTAAAGCCAGGCGCAATATTTTGTGCAATTAAGCATGCTTCAATTGCGATTGTTCCTGAACCACAGAATGGATCGATTAAAGGTGTGTTGCCATCCCAGTTAGCTAAGCGAATCAACGCAGCAGCTAATGTTTCTTTAATTGGCGCTTCACCTTGTGCGAGTCTGTATCCGCGTTTGTTTAAACCTGAACCAGAAGTATCAATTGTTAAAAGTACTTCGTCTTTATGAATTGCGACTTCCAAAGGATACTTACTTCCTGTTTCATCTAACCATCCTTTATGTGCGTAGGCATCTTTTAAGCGTTCAACAATTGCTTTTTTCACGATTGCTTGAACATCAGGTACACTATGAAGCGTTGATTTAACACTTCGACCCTGTACTGGGAAATTACCATCTTCTGTAATGATTGTTTCCCAAGGTAATGCTTTGGTTTGTTCGAATAATTCTTCGAATGTTGTAGCTTTAAAGCGTCCCATGACTAATCGGACTCTGTCAGCAGTACGCAGCCATAAATTACTTTTGGCAATTGCAGTTTCATCGCCTTCGAAAAATATTCTTCCGTTTTCCACTGTTGTTTCGTAGCCTAATGCGTTAACTTCTTTTGCAACGACAGCTTCAAGACCCATTGGACATACGGCTAATAATTGATACATATGCATTGACCTTCCTTCTATTTTTGTTGATTTACTTTATTATTGTAGCAAATTTTGAAGCGGTAATATATGTGTAGTAAGCGAGATATCAAATAAAAAAGCTCTCCAATCTTGGAGAGCTGAACTAGTGAGGATATTTCTATAAGCCATGTTCTGTACCTTAGTACTGATAACGTGCACTAGTAGTCACTCGTACGCCGGTGGTAACCATCTGTCTGGAATAAGTATTTACGCACACTTATTCCCTCATTTATACGTTGAATTCCGCTAAATAAGTGCTCCTACCAAATTTGGATTGCTCACTCGAGGGGTTTACCGCGTTCCACCCTTTACATTTCTGTAAAGGCTCCGTCACTGTGGCACTTTCAAGCTACTTTAATCATATCCAAAAGACTTAGATTATTTCACTGCCGTCTATTAGCCTTGACTTATTGTTTCATCAAGCACGAACACTACAATCATCTCAGATTGTGTGAGCATGGACTTTCCTCTATATTGCTATAGCGATTACCCGAAATATCACTTCTTAAAATTATAGCATGGTTCTTTGTCTATGGTAAAGCTAATCCGAAAAAGCACAACTTTTCAGACTTCGAGCCATAAACTAAGAATAACTATTTTCCAAATACTGCTTTTTCTAAATTAGAGATACGTTTAAGAATATCTACATTACTAGAATTTGTGTTTGAAGAAAAACTTTTGTTTTCTTGTGGTCTAGAAGTAGCTACACGTAAACGTAACTCTTCAAGTTCTTTTTTCAACTTATGATTTTCTTCATTTAATTTAATTACTTCATTATTCATGTCTGCCATTTTTTGATAGTCTGCGATGATGTCATCTAAAAATGCATCTACTTCTTCCCTTCTATATCCACGTGCAAGGGTTTTTTCGAAGTCTTTCTCATAAATATCTTTTGCTGATAATTTTAAAGATACATCTGCCATTTTTTCTCCACCTCATTCGAAACTTTCTTCAGACCACTGTATATCACTGATGAATGTATTGATTTCATCAAACGTTACAACATCATAAGTATAGTTTGTTTGTTCTGCAAAATCAACTAACATCCGCTTAAAGAACTTTGGACTCGCTTCTTGTTCTTCATCATAAATTAGAACAGTCATATCAGTATGGTCTAGGATAAATTGATCTGTTTGTTTGAATTGAAAGGGTCCTTCGTAGGGTGCGTGATGCACTGAATCATGAAAATCAGCTTTTTCAATAATTTGTTGATACTTCAACTGATTTTGTTCATTCCAACGTTCTGTATGATTTTGAAAAGGTGTAATCACACCGAGCTTTAATTCAGGATACTCTTGTTGCAAGTCAAGCACCACTTCAGCTGTCCACATTTCAATTCCTAATTGTCCTTGTATCAATACCCATTCTAAACCTTCCTCAACCAGATTTTGCAATTTATTTTTTAAAAATAATTTAAGGTATTTTACTTCAGGTGCATCATCTTTAAATATATTTAATTCATAGGATTTATAGCCGGTAACATATGCTGTTTTAACCATATTGCGTTTCACTTTCCTTTAAATAGTTTAAATCATAGTTCACACTTTTCAGTTTATCCATAAAGAGTTTCCGGCTTGCTGAAGCATAATGACATTCGACAGAAAGGCGTTCTAAATTTTCTTTGAGTATTTGATACTTCAACTGATTCATGTATGAAAGCGCAATGATATTTTCTGCATAACCATCCAATTGGTTCAACAAATCATCGATGTGATAAGCAAAAGGCATCACCTCGTTTTTGAAATCATATGCCTTACCTGATCTAGCTTCTTCATATCTTTGTTTCATAATATAGGTTTGTTCTATTAATGTTGAGATAATGGTATACAATCACATTTCGCCTCCCTCACAATTAAATTATCATATATTGATAAGTACGTCATTTCAGAAAACCTTTAAATCCCTATGATAAAAGGGTTCAATATTGTTAAATGGCCTGATTAACGTTAAAATAAGTGACATATACACAAACCAATGTTTGCTTAAATACTAAAGGAAGGTTTTTAAGTAAGCTTTGTATTGAAATAAGTTTCGAGAGTTTGCATCTCACTGTAAGTTGTGTATAATTATTACGGTTTAAAAACCTGTTGGTGTGGTGAAACAAATGAATTATCCAAATGGTAAACCATTTAATAGAAATAAGACTAAAGTTGGACGCACAAACCCATTTAATTCAAGTAAAATCAAGTATGGCGGACGTGGGATGACTTTAGAAAAGGAAATCGAATTATCAAACGATTACTACCTTTCTACAGGTAAAGCAGTAATACACAAGAAACCGACACCCGTTCAAATCGTAAATGTTTCTTATCCTAAACGCAGTAAAGCTGTGATTAAAGAAGCATATTTCCGCACCCCATCTACAACTGACTATAACGGTATTTATAATGGCCGTTATATTGATTTTGAAGCAAAAGAAACACAGAGCAAGACGTCTTTTCCATTACAAAATATTCATGAACACCAAGTTGCGCATATGAAATCATGCTATGAACAAAACGGAATTGTATTTTTACTAATTCGTTTTAAAGCATTAGATGAAGTTTATATGTTGCCTTATCGTTCCTTTGAAAACTTTTGGCAAAGACATCAAAATAACATCAGAAAATCAATTACAGTTGAAGAAATAAGAAAAAATGGTTACCATATTCCTTATCAGTATCAACCACGATTGAATTACCTCAAAGCCGTTGATAAGTTGATATTAGATGAAAGTGAGGACCGCGTATGACGGAAAGAAAGAAGACTTCTCATTCTAAGAATGGAAAGTCTGGTAAAAAACAGAATAGGAATATTAAGAGGACAATTATTAAGATTATTGGCTTCATTTTAATTGCGTTTATTGTCTTAGCCTTAGTTGGTGTTCTTTTATTCGCTTACTACGCATGGAAAGCGCCAGCGTTTTCTGATGCAAAATTAAAAGATCCTATACCAGCAAAGATTTATGATAAAGACGGTAAATTAATCAAGACACTTGATAACGGTCAAAGACGTGCGCACGTGGACTTAAAAGATGTTCCGCAAAATATGAAAGATGCCGTTCTAGCTACTGAAGATAATCGTTTCTATAAGCATGGTGCTTTAGACTATAAACGTTTATTCGGTGCGGTCGGTAAAAACATTACTGGCGGATTCGGTTCACAAGGTGCATCAACATTAACACAACAAGTTGTTAAACGTTCATTCTTAACCGATCGAAAGTCGATTGGCCGTAAAGCACAAGAAGCATACTTATCGTATCGTTTAGAACAAGAGTACAGTAAAGATGAGATTTTCCAAATCTACTTAAACAAAATTTACTACTCTGACGGTGTTTATGGGATTAAAGCAGCAGCTAAATATTACTTCGACAAGGATTTGAAAGATTTAAATTTAGCTGAGGAAGCGTACTTAGCAGGTTTACCTCAAGTACCTAACTTATACAATGTATATGATAATCCTAAAGAAGCGGAATCTCGTAAAGATACTGTATTATACTTAATGCATTATCATAAACGTATTTCTGAACAAGATATGAAAAAAGCGCAAGATACACCAATTGAGAAAAACTTAGTTAAACGTAGTGCTGATGATCGTGCAATTAAGCCAGATAATAAAGATCCTGAGTATAACTCATATGTGAACTTTGTGAAGTCTGAATTAATGGCACATCCTGAGTTCCAAGACAAAAATCTTGGCGACTTAATGAATA
The DNA here is from genome assembly GCF_001809385.1 of Staphylococcus sp. HMSC055C03. Classification (NCBI taxonomy): domain Bacteria; kingdom Bacillati; phylum Bacillota; class Bacilli; order Caryophanales; family Staphylococcaceae; genus Staphylococcus; species Staphylococcus sp. HMSC055C03. The sequence goes on along the minus strand of NZ_KV797494.1, from coordinate 80,172 downwards.
GTGGTATTAAGATTTATACTAATATGGACTCTAGCGTTCAAAAAGCATTGCAGAACCGTATTGATAACGGCAATTACTATAAGAACGAAGATCAACAAGTTGGTTCAACAATTGTTGACAGTAAGAGCGGTGGATTAGTCGCAATTTCTGGTGGCAGACACTTCAAAGATGTTGTCGACCGTAACCAAGCAACTGACCCTCACCCTACTGGTTCTTCATTAAAACCATTCTTATCTTACGGACCAGCAATTGAGAATATGCAATGGGCAACAAACCATGAACTTCAAGACGAATCAGAATACATGGTAGATGGTACTACATTCAGAAACTATGATACGAAGAGTCATGGTAATGTCACACTTTATGATGCATTACGTCAAAGTTTCAACATTCCAGCATTGAAAGCTTGGCAACAAACGAAACAAGATGCTGGGCAAGACGCACCTAAGAAATTTGCAGACAAAGTTGGCTTGAAATATGAAGGTGAAATTGGTCCTTCAGAAGTACTTGGTGGTTCATCATCTGAATTCTCACCTACTGATTTAGCTTCTGCTTTCGCAGCGTTAGCTAATGGCGGTGAATACAACCAAGCACACGGTATTACTAAAGTTGTTGATCAAGAAGGTAATACTACAGAGTTTGATCACAAACACCACAGAGCTATGCATGATTACACAGCATACATGCTTTCAGAAGTACTAAAAGGTACATTTGAAGCTTGGGGTTCTGCTTATGGTCATGGCGTATCTGGTGTTAACTTAGCAGCCAAAACTGGTACAGGTACTTATGGTTCAGAAACTTACCAACAATACAACTTACCTGATAACGCAGCGAAAGATGTATGGATTAACGGTTTCACACCTAAATACTCAATGTCAGTTTGGATGGGCTTCAATAAAGTTAAAGAATATGGTCAAAACTCATTCGTTGGTCATAACGAACAAGAGTATCCACAATACTTGCTTGAAGATGTGATGTCAGACATCAGTCCTAGAGACGGACAAGACTTCCAACGTCCAGCTTCAGTTAATGGTTCAAGCAAATCTGACTTATACGTTGCTAGCAACCCTGACCACAATACTACAAACCGTAAAGTAAACGGTAATGGTACTACTCAAGGCGGCAGCAGTAATAGCAACAACAGTCAACAACAAGGTTCAAATAACAGAAGTCAAAACTTTGGTAACAATAACCAACAAGGACAAAGCAATAATCAACAACAAGGCAACAACAACCAGCAAGGCGATAATCAAAATGGCAATGCATTATCAAGATTCTTTAATCTACATGCCATTTTCAATAATAAAGCTTCATAAATAATAAAGGTGCAGTGACTCAAACTTCTGAGCACTGCACTTTTTTCTATACTTAATAATATGAAAAGACATGTTTGAACAAGAAATTCAAACATGTCTTTTATCATTTTCATTTAAATTATTAGCGTTTTTGATGTGCTTGTCTTGCTTTATACGCTGCGTTCATTTTAATGAGTTCACTGATGAGTGTTTTCATCTGACGATAACCCATAAAGTGATGTTTTCGTTGATGAATATAATCAAATCGTTCTTGGAAATTAATGGGCACAACTGGATAAGTTTCTAATTTATCGTAATCAATTGTTTCAACATTGTTAATCTGACAAAAATAGTGTTCGATTAAAGTTAAATATTCATCAAGTAACGCTTTTCCTTGGTCTGATGTTAATTGTTTCTTTTTCGCAAAGACATCAATTTGGGCTTCTAAAGCTTCAAAATCAGATTTTGTAATCAAAAAATCACCTCTTATGCTTTAGCTTCTTTTCTTAGTTTTTCACGATATCGTTTCTGCCCTTCTCTACAATCATCGAATAAAGGACAAATATCACATTTCGGTGCACGTGCCAAACAGTGATAACGTCCAAAGAAAATCAGTTGATGATGACTTTGATTCCATCTTTCTTTTGGAATAATTGAACACAGGCGTTCTTCTACCTCTTTGACGCTGTCTTTCCATCGATTAATACCTAATCTTTTAGAAACACGTTCTACATGTGTATCAACTGCTAACGCTGGAACACCGAATGCGACACTTAATACAACATTCGCAGTTTTTCGACCAACACCTGCAAGACTTTCTAAATCTGTACGATTATTAGGTATTTTGCCATCAAATTTATCGATAAGTGATCGGCATAGCTTTTGAATGTTTTTGGCTTTATTACGATATAACCCTATTGAGCGAATATCTTGTTCCAGTTCTTCTAAACTGACATCCAAATAATCTTGTGGTGTTTTATACTTTTTAAATAACTCACGTGTTACTTTATTAACTAATACGTCTGTACACTGTGCAGATAGCAACACCGCAATGGTTAATTCAAATGGATTATCATGTTTAAGCTCACATTCTGCATCTGGAAACATTTCATCAATGACATCTATCATACTTAATGCCTTTTTCTTACTTAACATTATGATTCCTCCTGATTCAACCAGTCAAATTTCGGAATGCTTTTGACTGTATGTTTCATTTGCGGTGTATGGTATTGACTACTGATCTTTTTAGAGTCCTCCACTGTTTTAACGTTGTTTTTCTTCCAATTTAATAGGATTCTATCAATGTATTTAAAGCTCATTTTTTCTTGACTCAATGCTTCATTCACCGCAGCTTGAATCACTGAAATATCATGGTGATCAACGTCAATCCACTGATTTAATGTATCAATTTCAATGGGTGATAAAGGACGGCCAAATGCGCTTTCAATCATTTGGAATAATGACTTAAAGGACTCTTGGTTATTCATTTCACGTTGTTGTGTTTCTTGGGATTTTAAAATTTTACTGAAAGATTGATAAAAACCATCTAGATTCATAAATTCCGCAAAACGTCCTTCTTCATCTTTTTGTACTGTTAAATCTAATAAATCTAATTGAATTAGACGCTGAATAACACCTGTCACTTCACGTTCCTTCATCGTTGTACCTTTACTAAGATATGAAATAGAAGGTTGTTTATTTGAATGCTCATATTCATAAATTAATTTTAATAAGATGATTAAATCAGTTTCTGATAATCCCATGTCAGCATAGTGATCGAGTAATTCTCTTCTAATAACAACGGGGCGTTTTCTAAGTAATTCTATATCCAAAGTGACCCTCCTTTTTTGATATTTTACCTATTGAAATGGTCCAGTCATCGTTTACACACATGACTGGACCCATTTATTTTTCATTCAAATCATAGAATTGTTTATGGATATAAACGGTTTAATAAGCGTGGGAATGGTGCTGTTTCTCTAACGTGTTCTACGCCAGAAATCCATGCCACTGTTCTTTCTAAACCTAAACCGAAGCCGCTGTGAGGTACTGAACCATAACGACGTAAGTCTAAATAGTACTCATAGCTTTCTTTATCTAAACCATGTTCTTCGATACGTGACTCTAATAATTCTAAGTCATTAATACGTTCAGAGCCACCGATAATTTCACCATAACCTTCAGGTGCGATTAAGTCAGCACATAAGACTGTGTCTTCATTGTCTGGATTTGGCTGCATATAGAATGGTTTGATTTTTGTAGGATAATTTGTAATAAATACTGGTAAATCATAATGGTTTGCGATCGCTGTTTCATGCGGTGCACCAAAGTCTTCACCCCACTCGATGTCATCAAATCCTTCTTGTTTTAAGTATTCGATTGCATCATCATATGTGATACGTGGGAATGGTGTTTTAACTTTCTCAAGTTTAGAAGTGTCTCTGTCTAAGATTTTAAGTTCTAAGGCGCAATTCTTAAGTACAGATTGAACAACATGAGCAACGTATTGCTCTTGTGCTTCTAAACTGTCGTCGTGGTTATAGAAAGCCATTTCGCCTTCAATCATCCAGAATTCGATTAAATGACGGCGTGTTTTAGATTTCTCAGCACGGAATGTCGGACCGAATGAGAAAACTTTACCATATGCCATTGCTGCTGCTTCTAAATAAAGCTGACCACTTTGTGATAAGAAGGCATCTTCATCGAAATATTTAGTGTGGAATAATTCACTTGTACCTTCTGGTGCACTTGCTGTTAAAATTGGTGGATCAATTTTAACGTATCCGTTATCGTGGAAGAATTCGTATGTTGCACGAATAATTTCATTACGGATTTTCATCACTGCATGTTGTTTTTTAGAACGTAACCATAAATGACGGTGATCCATTAAGAATTCTGTACCGTGATTTTTTGGTGTGATTGGATAATCATGTGCTTCATGAATAATCTCAATAGATTTAACTTGCATTTCATAACCTAAATCTGAACGATTATCTTCTGTAATTGTACCTGTAATGTACATTGATGATTCTTGATTTAAGTTTTTAGCTGTCGCAAATGTTTCTTCATCTACTTCAGATTTCACTACGACACCTTGCATGAATCCAGTTCCATCACGTAATTGCAAGAATGCAATTTTACCGCTAGAACGTTTGTTTTGAAGCCAAGCGCCAATTGTGACTTCTTGACCAATGTAGTTCTTTGCTTCTTTGATTGTAGTCTTCATTATTCAAACTCCTATACTTCTTTTTGACATTTATTAGAGAATTAATGATTGCTCGAAACTTCTAATTTTATCAAGTTGCTTTGAGCATTTGATTAACTTTTAACCCGTATATATTTTATCAAATAAATGCGTTTTCTTCTAGTTGATAAACTCTATTGTGCGGTTAATCGCTTTAATATTTTACTGAACTTTTGCAGATTACCGATTTGCTGATTGAATGCTTTTAACGTATGCATAAAGAAATGCTGATAATTACTTTTGATTAAGCGGTCATCAAAGGAAACAATGATGCCTTTATCATTTTCGTTTCGAATTAAACGACCTAATCCTTGTCTGAAACGAATGACTGCATCAGGCAGCACATAGTCTTTAAACGTGGAGACAAACTCTGAATCCATCAACCAGTATTTCGTATTGTTCTGATTCATAAACGGCAGTTTTGCAATCATGACACATTTAATACCGTCACCTTGGAAATCAAAGCCTTCAAAGAATGTTCCTGTTCCTAATAAGATTGCTTTATCAAAGCTGTTGAATTGTTGCGCTATTTTATAGTTTTGACTATTGTTTTGCTGTGACAAGATAATGTAATCTTCAAAATCAGGTAAGTCATTTAATAATTCTTGAACATGATACATCATTTTGTAACTTGTAAAGAGCACTAAACATTTAGATTCAGTCATATTTACATATTCAGTAATATAACTGACAATCGCGTGCTCATATTTTTCTACATCACGATAATGATAAGGCTCAACATCATTTGGAATAAAGATAGTTGCTTTATTTTGGTTATCAACTACATCGTCAATAATATACGTGTTGAATTCAGCATCTTGGTTGAACCACTTTTTATAAGCTTCAAAGGATCCATTAAAAGTTAACGTGCCTGAAATAAAAGTTAAGGCATTAAACTTATCTAAAATTTGATGTGAAAGTATATCTTTCACCTTATAATCCTTCACATAAATCGTAATCGTTGATTTCTGTTCTAAATTTTTAATGGATAAAAAGCATGTGTGATCTGCTTTTAAACTTTGTTCAATCGCACGGAAGTGGTCATTGATGTACAGTAAATGTTTACGAATTGATTTGATAGTTTTATGACTCATGCCATTAAAGTATTCTAACGTTAAGTTCAATTTATGGATAATCTCATGGATATCTTTTAATATCGGCGCTTTATCAAATTGATTTACAAAATGAATCTTATGATTATCATCATCATGAATCGTAGAATCATGGATAATATCGAAGATTGTCGTAAATAATTGTTCATTCAATTCATGAATATCATTTACTGCGGTTTTAAGTCCAAAAACATCAATCGGTGGAATATCTAATCTTTCTAAGATACGTTTTTGTTCAAGACGATCTACTGCCTTTAATAGTTTTTCATTTTCTGTCTTACCGATTAAACCTAGTTGATATTTAATATCTGAATAGCTGAGTTCATTTGTGACTTGGTCTAATGCATAATCTGGTAAGCGATGTGCTTCATCGATAATACAGTCTTCAAATAATTGATAAATACTATTTTCTTGAGAAGCATGTATTAAATGCGCATGATTTGTTATACCAATTTGGATATTTTGTGCATTACGTTTTAAGAAATTATAGTAATGAATATCATGACGGACCGGCACATAAGTTTCAGCTTTTTGCTCTAAATACATCTTTTGTCCGCCTTTAAGATTAAGCTCTTGAATGTCCCCTGTTTCTGTGTGGGTAATCCATATCAATAATTGCATTTTAAGTAAAGTTACATCGTAGTTTTGTGTTTCGTCTTTAAGGATTTGACTGATGAGTCCTAAAGAAATATATTCACGTTTACTTTTGATAATCGCCGCATTGATACGGTAACCAAGTACTTTTTCTAGTGTAGGTATTTCATGTTCTAATAACTGATTTTGCAATAACTTAGTATTTGTTGAAATCATGACATGTTGTTTAGTTTCAATATTATACATCAGTGCTGCAATTAAATACGCAATAGATTTACCTGAACCTAAGGGTGCTTCAATCAATGCTTTATCATTATGCATGAGTTGATCTAAAATAATTTCTGTTAAATAAAGTTGCTTTGGTCGATATGTGAACCCCAAAGCGTCAATGACCTTTTTATAAAAGTCTTCAGTTGAACCTTCAAAATCAATGGAAGGTGCTTTGAAATCGACTTGTTTTCTGTAAATGATTTGTTCAAATTGAGCGTATTGATTATCTAATGGCTGATCGCCATGATGTCTAACCATTTCAAACAATACATCATGTAACTGATATTTTAAATCTTTGCTTAAGTAATAAAGTTGTTTCAATGTATCAGTCGGTAATGCGTTCAATACATTAAAAGCTTTAACCATTAATTTTGCTGTAGTAGCCGCATCTTCATCAGCGCGATGAGCATTATTCAGTGGAATATTATGATTTTCTGCTAATTCACTCAGCTGATAGCTTTTATCCGTTGGAAATGCAATTTTAAACAATTCTACAGTATCAATCGTTTTTCTTGGATGATAAGTAATATTACATTTTCTAAATGCATTTTTTAAGAAGTTCAAATCAAAAGAGACATTATGTGCAACAAACACACAATCCTTCAAGACTTCATAAACTTCATCTGCAATTTCATGAAAGTATGGCGCTTGTGTTAACATAGCGTCTTCGATTGACGTGAGTGCCTGAATGAAAGGCGGAATTTCTAAGTCTGTCTTTATTAAAGAGTGGTATGAGCCGACAATTTCATAATTACGTACAAATGTAATACCGATTTGGATGATTTCATCATAATCCTTCTGGTTACCTGTCGTTTCTAAATCTACCACTGCATAAGTAGTTTGACTCACACGATCGCCTCCTTTCTATAAATCTATATCTGCACTCATTAAACGGTGGTTTGTACCTGCTTCATCTACGACTAATAAGAAACCATCTTTATCGATATCTATCGCTTGACCACTGAATTGTTCATCATTTTCTGTGAATTTCAATGTTCTATGCCAGATATTCGAGTGTGTTCTATATTCGTCTCTAATAGATTCAAATGGTACGGTTAAGAATTGAATATAACGTTTTTTCATATTTTTTAATAATGTATCTAAAAATGCATAACGGTCTACTTTTTGATCGGCATGTTCAAAAATACTTGTGGCACGATGTGCAATCTCTTCTGGGAATTCGTCTGCATGTTGATTCATATTGATACCGATACCACATATAACAGCTTCTATACCATCACTGTTTGCGGACATTTCCGTTAAAAAACCACATACTTTTTTCGAACCGATATAAATATCATTCGGCCATTTGATTTCAACTTTATCGTTTGAAAATGGTTGGATAGATTCGCGAATTGCTAAAGCCATAAATAAATTAAATGTAGTGATTAAAGAAAAAGGAACTTTAGGACGAAATACTGCACTCATCCATAGACCTTTCCCTTTTGCTGAGTCCCAAAAACGGTTGAAACGGCCACGCCCTTTCGTTTGTTCATTACTCAACACTAACATTGCGTTTTGATGGCCAACCATTTTTTGTTTCGCAGCAAGCTGTGTCGAATCAATCGTATCATAAACATAGACATCATCGAAAAAACCTTGTGCATCCACAATTTGCTCTACAATTCCAGGATACCAAGTATCCGCAAGCTGTTCTAATTGATGGCCTCTATGATTAACAGAGTGAATAACACACCCTTCTGCTTTTAATTGATCTATAATTTTTTTAACAGCAGTTCTCGAAATTTGTAACTGTTCTGCTATCATTTGACCAGATATATATTCTGGTTGATTATCATATAACATTTTAACGACATCTTGACTATATTTAGACATTTGCTTTCACCCATTTTATGATTTCACTTTGTTCATTTTGCAACTCATGATTGATAATCGCGCATTCTATTTTTCTTAGTATATCTTTTAACCATGGGCCGCCTTTTCGATTTAATGTTTCTAATATGATTTTACCATTGATAGCGATATCACTTCTTTTAGAAATCACTAAGCCCTTGTCAATCTCTCTAATTGATTCTTGATTTATTATTAAAGGATGACCTAAATAAATCCTGTTTTCATTCAGTGTTTCATGCATCGACAATATATAAGATAATACAGGCAAGCCGTAGTCGTAAACTAAAAGACGTAATGCTTTTTTATCTGAAAGTGTTTCTAGCTTTTCAAAAATACTACAATACATTTTTACCTTCTTTTTCATATCGTTACTAATTTTTAGTTTTGCTAAAGCACCATTATTTTCAGGTTGTTTAAACATCATTACCGCAAGCATTAATTCTAATGAAATTGGTTCGCAAATATGAATGTGTGACATCTTATAATTTTTGAAAAATGGCACATAATCAAAGAAATTCAGTTCAAGTAATAATGGATAAACGTGTGCGACATCTTTACCATTTAGTAGTTTCGTTAACTCCACTATGATTCTTTCGATGGACAAATAGGCAGTATCAGCCATACGGTTTTTCATCGCGTTGTATGTGTCATCTTCTATGTCAAACCCTAATTGCGATTTAAAGCGTAAGCCTCGTAATATGCGCAAAGCATCTTCAGTAAAACGCTCTTCTGCAGGCCCTACTGTAACAATTCGTTTTTGTTTAATATCTTCATATCCGCCGAAATAGTCTCTAATGGTAAAATCAGTATCCATCGCAATCGCATTCATTGTGAAGTCTCTACGCTCTACATCTTTATATAAATCACGTACAAAATAAACTTCATCTGGCCGTCTATGGTCTTTGTATTCACCTTCGGCACGATATGTGGTTACTTCATAATTTTCATGTCGATAAACCACGTTAATCGTTCCATGTTCTTTACCAATTGGAATCGTATGATCAAATATGGATTCGATTTCATCGGGAGAAGCGCTAGTAGTAATATCAATATCGTGAATAGGACGGTTCATTAAATAATCACGGACCGATCCACCAATATAATAGGCTTCAAATCCATTCTCTTGTATTTGGTTTAAAATAGGTGCAGCTTTTAAAAATAAGTCTTTATTCATGATTTTCCTCTAACATTTGGTTGTAATAATATTCATATTGATCTGCGATTAACTCAGAGTTGAAACGTTCTGTCACATCTTTCAGCATTTGTTCGCGAACACGTTGATACAACGTATCATCCGTTAATAACTTAATCGCATATTCACTCGCTTTATCGCTATCTCCAATATCAACAATAAAGCCTGTTTCTTCATGTTTAATCACTTCTTTAATACCGCCAGCCGTTGAACCGATGGGTACAACACCTGTTTTCATCGCTTCTAATAATGTTAAACCAAAACTTTCCTTTTCACTTAACAAGAGTACTAAATCAGACATTTGATAGAATTGATTCACAAATTCTTGTTTACCTAAAAACATGACATCATCTTCAATATCTAGTTCACGTACTAAACGTTTCATTTCCATTAACTCTGGTCCATCACCTAGTAATAGTAATTTCGATGGTATTTGATCATGCACTTTTTTGAAAGTCTCAATAATCGTATCAATACGTTTGACTTGTCTAAAGTTCGAAACATGAATCAATACTTTCTCATCAGGTTTGATACCATAAACTTTTTTCAATACATCGTTTCGTTTTGTCGGAAAATCAATTTCTCTGACAAAGTTATAAATCGGTATGATTTCTTTATCAGTACCGATGATTTCTTGCGTTTGATGTGCTAATGATTTACTTACACTTGTTACAACGTCACTATTTTCAATACCGAATTTAATCGCATCTTTAAGAGAATGATCAAAACCAAGCACTGTAATATCTGTACCATGCAAAGTCGTCATGATTTTGACGTCTTTACCAGACATTTGACGTCCTAATATGCCGCAAATCGCATGAGGCACTGCATAATGCATATGTAGGATATCTAAATCATATTCACGAATTACAGATGCGATTTTTGTACTTAAACTGATATCATAAGGTGGATATTGAAAAACTGCATATTGGTTTACTTCTACTTGGTGGAAAGTAATATTTGGAAGTGGTTTTCTAATACGAAACGGTAAGTTTGAAGTGATAAAGTGGACATCATGTCCTCTTTCAGCAAGTGTTATCCCAAGTTCAGTTGCGATAATACCTGAACCTCCCATAGAAGGATAACATGTAATTCCTATCTTCATTTCAAACCGACTCTCCTTTATCTCTCTATATAATTTTATTTACGTTCAAAACGATCTTTATCTCGTGTATTAAATTTATGCATTGTTTCATCAAAACTTTCGGTCATATCGATATCTAAAGAATTTGCGATACATAATAAAACGAACAGGTTGTCTCCGAGTTCAGCTTTAATCGTATTTTCCTCTTCAGTATCTTTCTTTTTCTTTTCTCCATATACATGGTTGATTTCTCTAGCAAGCTCCCCGACTTCTTCTGTTAAACGTGCTAAATTCGCAAGGGGTGAGAAATAACCAGCTTTAAATTGGCCGATATATGCATCGACTTCTTTTTGCATTTCTGACATAGTTTTCATGCATTTCATCTCCTTACATCTTAACTCCTAGTATATCTTATATTTTTTTATTATGCATTTTAAGTGCAATCTCAACAAAATAAAAAACCTTGCTGCGAGAGCAAGGTTTCATTACTTTATTAAATTAATCGCTTGAGCGTGCAATTAAGATAAATCTTAATAATTCTGCAACTGCAACAGCTGTTGAAGCTACATATGTCATTGCTGCAGCACTCAATACTTTGCGTGCATGTTTATATTCTTTGTCATTAACGATATGCAATGATTTGATATTATTCATCGCACGTTTACTTGCATCAAATTCTACAGGTAATGTGATGATTGAGAACAACACTGCAAATGCCATTAAGAAAATCCCAATCCATAACGCTGTAGAACCGATTGCCATTTGCATCGAAGTTAATACGATACCTGCCATAATTAAAATGTATGACAAGCTGCTACCGATATTAGCTAATGGGAACAATGCGTGTCTGAATCTCAAGTAGAAATAACCTTGAGCGTCTTGAATCGCATGCCCTACTTCGTGTGCCGCAATCGCTGTTGCAGCAACACTTGGACGATTGTAGTTCGCAGGAGATAAACTAATTACTTTTTTAGTCGGGTCATAGTGGTCTGATAAGAAACCTTGACCTTCTAGTACTTCAACATCATTGATACCATTGGCGTGTAATATTTCTTCAGCCACTTCTCGTCCAGTTTTACCACTTGTCGATCTGACTTGTGAATATTTTTCGTAGTTAGATTTAACTTTATGTTGTGCCCAAAGCGGCAAAATCATTAATATTGCAAAATAAATTATCATACTTACTAAAGACAAAATGCTCACTCCTTTATAACATTATTTTACTGAGAACGTAAACTTTGGTCAATTAATTTGCGTCGTATCAAAGGTTTTAAATAAAAATATAAAATGATGCATAGCGTACTTAATATAAACGCAATATATGCAACAAGTTCTAAATGCGTATCGATAAACGGATAGTATGGAAACTGCATAAAGACATAGTCTATTAAGTCATTATGGAATATCCAAATAATCGCAATGAGACCTGCATCTAAAGTGATTTTGAAGCGTGGATAAAATAATATGGCCTCAAATGCCATGATGCCATGTGACACTAATAACATCATCCCGCTGATTGTAATTTCATCGTATTGATAAAATAAAATCAAATTCATGATAACAGCCCATACACCATACTTGATGAGCGTCATAAATGCTAATGCTTCTATGATAGAACATTGTTTATTCAACAAGAACAACAAAATGACAATACACAAAAAGAGCGAAGCTGTGGGACTATCTGGAATAAATATCCAATAATACCATGCAGCTTCTTTTAACTGACTGCCATACCATATGTAACCGTAAATTGTACCTAAAATATTACAAACTAAAACTAATAAAAGAAATGGGCGTGCATATAACGCCCATCTCCACCACTGCAAGATACTCATCGCTTTCATTCCTTTGTTGGGAAATTATAAGATTTCGCTTTAATCGTATTTAATAAGTGAGACAGTCGATAGAAGTATTCAGGATCATTGATTTGCAAGCTTAAATCTATTGTATTTTGTAGACGGTGAATCAATGATAATTCAGCTTGCGGTGTCATTGTGACCGCATGCAGATCGCTCAAATGAGACGTATATTCTGGTGAAGTTAACAATTGTGCTAATAAAATTTCATCAATACGTATATCTCTTTTAGGGATATGAATTTTGATATCCAACACAGGCTTATCGTATGCGACAAGACGGAAGATTTCATTGGTATTATGATACTGCTTCTGATCAAGCGTAAGTTTAATTCCAATACTTGAGGTTTCATTCACCGCAAGTTCAAGTGTATTACGATGTGATAATGGTTCATCTACAAAATATACGCTCTCTAAACGCTGAATATCAGACTTGATTAAATTCAATACCCATACGCTGATCCTAGATTTAAATTCATATTGAAAGAGTAAATAATCAATCAAGTTTTTCTTCTGCAGATTTAAACTTTCATAATCTCTCATTAAAATTCACCAACACCTTAATCGTATTGCAGTCGTTCAGCTTCTTGTTGCCATTCATCATTGTTTGGATCAAGTTCTAATAATTTAGGTAATAATTGTTTAGCTTGTGCAATTTGTCCTGTTTCAATTAAGAAGAAGTAATAATCTCCTAAGAAATCAGGATTATTTTCAAATGTAGGATAAGCGAGATCGAAGAAATGCTGCGCTTCTTTATCACGTTCTTCTGCCCCTAACGCATAAGCTAAGTTCCACATAAAGCGAGGATCTAAATCGTCTTCGCTCGCATATTGTAAGAGCGCGATAATCGATTCATTATCTTCTTTAGTACGATAATAGCTGCTAAGTTCAATTAAAGGTTCTTGATAAGCGTTATCTACTTCTAATGCGTTAAGTAAGAGTTTTACCCCTTTTTCAGCATCTCCTTGATCTAATTCGAGTTTACCTGTTGATAACATTAACTCTTTGTAGAAAGCATTAAGTCGTAAACCTTCATGACCGACTTCAATGGCTGACTTATAATCTCTTTGATGTAAATAAAGCTGTTGGAGATAAAAATAGCCTTGAATGTAATCAGGGTCTTTTTCCATTAATGTGCTCATAATTTTAATGGCTTCTTGAACTAATTCATTTTTTTCATATGCTAATGCTTTCTTCATATAGTCTTCTGGGGTCATGTCTTGCTCATGAATGTCGTCATATAATTTAATTGCGTCGTCATAGTTACCGCTTTGTAAAGCACTATCTGCAAGTCGCGCATACAAGTTGACCCCGTTTACCATATATTCACCAGTTTCTAGAACTGTTTCATATTCTGCAGACGCACGTAAATATTGCCCATCGAAGTACATCAATTCAGCAAGAGCGAAATGCAGAACGGGATCATTCGGTTCTAACTCAATCGCTTCTTGAACTTTATCAATGGCTACTTCAAGCATATTAATTTGTTGATATAAATCTGCTTCTAACATTAAACGTTCTGTAGTCAGGTCTGCTTGGCTCAAATATTCTAAAGCTTCATCTGTCTTATCCTCAGAAATCAATCCATCAATGAAATAAATCAATAATTCTGGTTCGTTTGGATATTTATTATATAAGGCTCTAAATACTTCTAAACCTTGAGGAGTTAAACCATAGTTATAGAGTGTTTCTCCTAACATGAATAATGTATCGTCATCAGCTGTTGAAATTGCTTGCTCAACTCTGCTGTCTAAGTTATCTATTTTTTGCAGATGAATATCATCAATTAATTTTTGTGTATCTTCCATACTTTCAAATTATCCTTTCTGTGCTATCGATTTAAGTAAAGGTAAGAATTCTGGGAATGAAGTGTTGACTGAATCGAATCGTTTGATGTGAAGCGGTTCAGTTCCTAATAGTGACGCAATTGCCAAGGTCATTCCAATGCGATGATCAGTGTAAGAACTTACCTCTGCTGCATGTTCGAATGTAGATGGATGAATCACAAAACCATCATTGGTTGGATGAACTTCAAAGCCGAGTAAGCCGAGTTCATCTGAAGTTGTTTCAATTCGATTCGTTTCTTTGTATTTTAACTCTTCTGCATCTTTAATCACGCTTGAACCTTGTGCTTGTGTACATAACAAAGCAACGATTGGAATTTCATCGATTGCGCGTGTAATTAATTCGCCTGATATGTCGAGTGGTTTTAAATCGGGTGTGTATTTGATGCGTAAAGAAGCTGTAGGTTCCGCCCCTTCTGTCACATTGAAAATTTCAATGTTCGCATTCATTTTCTGTACTATATCTATAATACCAGAACGTGTCTCATTCATTCCTACATTATGAATTGTAATATCGCTGTCTGGTGTAATTAATGCTGCAACAATAAAGAAAGCAGCTGATGAAATATCACCCGGCACTTTAAAATCTCTTGCTTGAATAGAATCAATCGCACGTGGTGTTGTTTCGATTGTCATACCATCAGTTTTAATCGGTATTTGATAATGTGCAAACATGGTTTCCGTGTGGTTGCGTGTAATGCCTATCTCGTGGATTATAGAGGACGCATCAGAAAATAAGCTCGCAAATAGAATAGCACTTTTAACCTGTGCACTTGCTACTGGCATTTTATAATCGATGCCTTTAATTTTTCCTTTACTGATAATTAAAGGTGTATAATTGCCATCAATACCGCGAATTGCAGCGCCCATCTCAGTTAAAGGATCAATGACTCTGTTCATAGGTCGTTTGCCGATAGATTCGTCACCAGATAATACAGAATCAATTCCTAATCCACTAAGTAATCCAGCCATGATACGTGTCGTCGTACCTGAATTACCCGTATACAAAGTTTGATGCGGTGTAACGAATTTTTGATAACCTGGAGAATTTACAATTACTTTATCATCTTCAACTTTAAACTCAACACCAAGTTGGCGAAATATTTGAATTGTACGTAGGCAGTCTTCTGCCAATAAAGGTTTATAAATAGTTGATTGTCCTTCTGCTAATGAACTTAACATAATCGCACGGTGTGTCATAGATTTATCACCAGGTACTTCTATTTCACCGCGTAAAGGACCTTGAACATTGATTTCTTCAGTTTTACTCATTAGTTTCACTCACTTTAACAGGTTTTGTAGTTGTTCAAATGCATTTTTGAGCACAGTATTATCAACATGTGTCACCACTGGTTTGCCAATTTCAGACAAGAGCACCATCTGAACGCCATTTTGATCGTTTTTCTTATCTTTTAACATTAAATTTAATAAAGGTTGGAATTCAGCATTTAAAACAACATCAAGCGGATATTCCAATTTTTGCATATAATCTACGAAGTGTTGGACATCATAATTTGTGTCTAAAATGAGATTAGAAACAATGAATTGATAAATGATACCAATCATTACTGCGTGACCATGTGGTATTTTCTCATGATATTCAACCGCATGTCCAAAGGTATGACCAAGATTTAAGAATTTGCGTTTCCCTTGTTCATGTTCATCAGCAACAACGATATTCAGTTTTGTTTCAATACCTTTAAGTAAGAAATCATCTAATTGGTTAAGTTCTGATAATGCAGTTTTATTTGGATAAGCTGCTTCAATTTCACTTAGCGCACTTTCGCCGTTCAATAATGCGTGTTTATATACTTCAGCATAGCCACTGCTGATTTCAACATAAGGTAATGATGTTAAAAAGTCTAAGTCATATATAACAGCTTTAGGACGATGGAAAGCACCTACTAAGTTTTTACCTTGAGACGTATTAATACCTACTTTACCGCCAACGCTTGAATCATGTGCAAGAATGGTTGTTGGTACTTGTATAAAATCTACGCCACGTAATAATGTTGCAGCTACAAATCCGGCAAAGTCTCCAACCACGCCGCCCCCGATAGCGACTATACACGTATTACGCGTGATTCCCGTTTCTAAAAGTTGTTCGAGCACAGACTCATAAACAGAAAAGGACTTCGTTTGTTCGTTGCCTTCTACTGAAATCATATGTGAAATCTGATTTGATTTGATAGCTGAAGTTGCTTGCTCTATTTTGGTTGGATGAAAACTTGCTACATTTTTATCAACAATGAAAGCGACATCTCTGTATTGTGACAAAAAAGTACTTAAATGAGTCATTGCATCATGCTGAATAATAATAGGATAGTTATTGTCTTGATATGTTGTCATCAGTTGCATCTTAATCACCTTTGATTTTAAAATTCAATGTTACGTTGTCTGCGTTCTTCTACTTGTGCTTGAAGTTGTTCCATATAGTTTGATTGGAATTCTTCTAATAATGATTTCGTAATTTCAAATGCTACTGCATGTTCACAAACGATACTTGCTGCTGGTACGGCGCAGCTGTCTGAACGTTCAATTGTAGCTTTGAATGGCTCTTTTGTTTCAATATCTACAGAAGCTAATGGTTTATAAAGAGTTGGGATAGGCTTCATCACACCGTTGACTACAATCGGCATACCATTGCTCATTCCGCCTTCTAAACCGCCGAGATGGTTCGAAGCACGTGTATAGCCTGTTTCTTCATTATAAAGAATTGGATCTTGGATTTGACTGCCTGGTTTTTCGGCTGCTTTAAATCCTTCGCCGAAGCTTACACCTTTAAAGGCATTGATACCGACTACTCCTTGAGCAATTCTGCCGTCTAATTTACGATCGTAATGAACATAACTGCCGACACCGACTGGCATATGATCAACGATTACTTGTACGACACCACCAAGTGAATCGCCGTCTTTTTTAGCTTGATCGATTTTATCTCTGATTGCTTGTGCTTTTTCTTCATTGATAACACGAACATCATTACTATCTTCATGAGATTTAATTGTTTCCAAATCATATTCAGCGTCATCTTTGATACCACCGATTTCAACGACACGGCTGTATATATCAATACCTAATTGTTTTAATAAAATTTTACATAAGGCACCGACAGCTACACGCGCAGCTGTTTCTCTTGCAGATGAACGCTCTAAGACGTTTCTTAAATCACGATGATTGTATTTAATACCGCCGACAAGGTCTGCATGACCAGGTCTTGGTTTTGAAATTTTACGTTTCATTTGTTCTTGTTCTTCTTCAGAAATAGGAGCAACACCCATAATATTTCTCCAATGTGTAAAGTCGTCGTTTGTCACTACAAAAGTAATTGGGCTTCCTAATGTATAACCATTACGCACACCAGAAACAATTTCTACTGCATCTTTTTCAATTTTCATTCGACGACCACGACCATAACCGCCTTGACGTTTAAACATTTCTACGTTGATATCTTCAGCTGTTACAGCTAAATTAGCTGGAACGCCCTCAACAATTACAGTCAGTTGCGGTCCATGGGATTCTCCAGAAGTTAAAAATCTCATTATGCAATCACTCCATTTCAAATTAGTAATAATAAGTATACCTACTATCATAGCACACGTGAAATATGGACAGAAACAATTAAAATGATTTAATTGTAAAATTTTTCTGACTATTGTAGCGGGTAAAAAATAAAACCAGACTGAATAAGTAATTCAATCTGGTTTACATTGGATAAAATGAATTTAATTTGTATACTCTATATTATTATTCGTATAACCATTCTTCATTGTTGGCTGTGTAAACACTTAGTTCATTAGGTTCGAACCATAAGCTGATTTCTCTTTTCGCAGATTCTGGAGAATCTGAACCATGAATAACATTTCTGCCTACAGTTAAGCCTAGGTCACCTCTGATAGTACCTGGTGCTGCTTCAGTTGGATTTGTTTTACCAATCATATTTCTTGTTACTTCTACTACATTTTCACCTTCAACTACCATCGCAAATACTGGTGCTGAAGTAATAAATGAAACAAGACCTTCGTAGAATGGTTTATCAGCATGTTCACCGTAATGTGTTTCTGCTAATTCTTTGGAAACAGTCATAAATTTACCGCCAACGAGTTTTAATCCTTTTTTCTCTAAACGAGTGATGATTTCTCCAACGATATTACGTTGAACACCATCTGGTTTAATCATTAGAAAAGTTCTTTCCATTTCGCAAATCCTCCTGAAAATAGATGTGTATTTTTATGAATCTAAATAAATACATTTTTAGTTTAACAGTTTATTTAAGCGCTTTCAATATTTTGTGATTGTTTTTTATACATTTCTAGATTCCATACGCTTAATTAGCTTTTTAAACCATGTTGTAGCTGTGTTTTCTTCTAATTCATCTAACAAACGTACTGCTTTTTGTAAATAATGACGACTCACTTGCTTAGATTGGTCGATGCTGTCAGATTGTCTAATATAATTAACACAATAAATAAAATCTTCTTTTGGGCTATTTTGTTGTAATGCATCAATCTTTTGTTTGAATGATGGATTATTTCTGATTTCTAATAGCACTGGTAACGTTATATGACCATTCATTAAGTCGCTGCCAACTGGTTTACCTAGTTGTTTCTCAGTACTTGTAAAGTCTAGAATATCATCGACAATCTGAAAACTCATTCCAATATAATGTCCGATTCTTTTCATTTTATTAGCCGTTTTAGTATCTGCATGTGCAGATAATGCACCTAGTTCTGTCGCTAATTGAATCAACAAAGCTGTTTTGCGGTTAATTCGACGTAAATAATTTGTAACAGGTTGGTTTGAGTTGAATTGATCTTGGAATTGGAAGAGTTCCCCACGACATACATCTACAATAGCATGTGATAAAATTGTATGTATTCTTTTGTCTTCAATTGATGCAATGTGTTTTAAAGCTAAAGCTAATAAGTAATTCCCTGTTAATATCGCTGTATCTTGATCCCATTTTTTACTGATAGTCAAACGGCCTCTGCGTTTATCACTTTTATCAATCACATCGTCATGCACTAAAGTTGCCATATGAATCAATTCTAACGAAACAGCAATTTTATAAGTATCTTTGTTTCTAGGTGAATCCCCATATTCACTGCTTAAAATAACAAAAGACGGACGCACACGTTTACCGCCTGATGAAAGTAAATGGTGTGCCGCCTCTTCTAATACAACATTATTGCTTTTTATTGTGTCCTTCAGTTGTCTTTCAATTTTTTTAACTTCTCTATTAATGTTCAGCTTATCCACATTAATCACCTTTTGCTGTTTCTTTTTCCTTATACCCTAAATGCATTGCGGCAACTCCGCCAGTGAAACTTTTAACTTCAATATCTCTGAAGCCTGCTAATTGGAACAGCGCTTTAAGTTCATCACGATCTGGGAAGTTGAAAGCTGACTGTTGAAGCCATTCATATTCTTCTTTAGATTTAGCGAAAAACTTACCGAAAATCGGCATAACAAATTTAAAGTATAATTGATAAAGTTGTTTGAAAACTGGGATTGTAGGTTGGCTTGTTTCTAAGCAGACCACCATGCCACCTGGTTTTAAAACACGGTTCATTTCTTTAAGTGCAATGACATAATCAGGGATATTTCTTAATCCGAAACCAATTGTTACGTAATCAAATTCATTATCATCAAAAGGTAATTCCATGGCATCGCCTTGTACAAGTTGAATGTTAGCCATATTTTTAGTCTTTTCTTCTCCAACTTTTAACATGTTTTCACTGAAATCTAGACCAATGACTTCACCTGTAGGACCGACAGCCTTGCTTAATGAAATTGTCCAGTCCGCTGTACCGCAACAAACATCTAATGCTTTGCTGCCAGGTTTAACTTGCATTGATTTCATGACGCGTTTACGCCATACTTTGTGCTGTTCAAAACTGATAATATTATTGAGTCGATCATACTTAGTGGAAATGTTTTGAAAGACTTTGTGCACTTTTTCTTTATCTGCTTTATTTTTAGCCATATATATTACCTCTACTTTATTTTATATTACTGCGCAATTCATTAAAAATAGCTTCGAGTTCTGTTTCACTATAATCTTTAAGATACGCTGGATAATTTTCTGAAGCGTATTGAATTAAACTATCTTTTGCGTTGCTTAATTCAACATTTGGATTGAAATGCTGGATGGTAATTGCAGGGAAAATAGTTTCAATATATCGAACTGCGTCTTTTATCGCGTCATGAGAAAGCGTTTTGTAATGCAAAGCGGTTTTTAATTCGTTTACTTTAATGATTGCATTGCTCATAGCTTCTAGATATTCTGAATCATTGATAGATGCTGTCAACGTATAAAAATGTGCACTGATCAAATCCCCTATCAGAATCGCATTTTTAGAAAGATGACTACTCGTGATTGAATCAAGATGACTCATGGATGTATCAATTGCGAGGCATGCTAATTTTGCGTCAGGCAAAATATCTTGCGCATCAAGTACATGAGCCAATTGATGATTATACTGAATTGGTTCATGACTATGTATACCATTAAGCTTACGATCTATTTGGTTTTTTAATGTACTTAATGTTGAATCCATGTCTGCACCTCACGTTATTAATCAATAATCATCTTAACATTATATATAGAAAAATAAAATCACTTTTGTTCAACTGCTTGCAATATCTAGCAATTTCAGTCGTAAAAGTAATTCAATGAAAAAGTATGTAATAAAAAGAAAAGCCCCGAAAAGGGCTTTTCTGTTAAGTATTGAATTCATTATTTAACTGCATCTTTTAAAGCTTTACCAGCTTTGAATGCTGGAACTTTGCTTGCTGGGATGTCGATTTCTTTACCAGTTTGCGGGTTGCGACCTTTACGGGCTGCACGTTCGCGAACTTCAAAGTTACCGAAACCAATCAATTGTACTTTTTCACCGTTTGATAGTGAGTTTTGAATTGATTCGAATACAGCATCAACTGCTAAACCAGCTTCTTTTTTAGTTAATTCAGCTTGTTCTGCAACAGCATTAATTAAGTCTGTTTTGTTCATTATGAGTCACCTCCCAAGGGTTTGCTAATGATAACTTAATATCATTATGCTATGACTTTAACACAACGGCTCTTACTATCGCAATTATTTATAAGCATAAAACCGCGATTTATAAGGTTTTTTAGCCACCTATGTGTAAATATACAATAATAGTAAATTAATTTAATTTCTATTCTGACTTTTTGTCTCTATCCATTAATAATTTTAAACTTTTCTCTAATGGCACATTTTCAAACAATACGCCATATAATGCAGATGTTATCGGCATATCAATGTGTTTTTCTTTAGCTAAATTATGCACAGATTCAGTTGTATAGAACCCTTCAGCAACCATGTTCATTTCTGAAAGTGCTTCTTCTACTGTTTTACCTTGGCCGATTTTATACCCAAGTGTATAGTTTCTTGAATGCGTTGAAGTACAAGTTACAATTAGGTCCCCGATACCGCCGAGACCTAAAAACGTCATCGGATCTGCGCCAAGTGCTTCCCCTAATCTGCTGATTTCAGCTAATCCACGTGTCATTAAGGCTGCTTTAGCATTATCGCCGAACCCCATACCAGCTACAATACCACTAGCCACGGCAATAATGTTTTTTAAAGCGCCTCCTAATTCTACGCCGACCAAATCGTTATTCGTGTATACACGCAGGTATTCATTCATAAATAAATCTTGTGTTAATTTACTGATTTCTGGGTCTTTAGAAGAAGCTGCAACAGTTGTTGGTTGTTGAATAACTACCTCTTCCGCGTGACTTGGTCCAGATAATACAGCAACACCGCCATTATGTTCTGGCGCAACAGAATCTTCAATCATTTCTGATACACGTTCGAATGTTGAGTTTTCAATTCCTTTTGCGACATGGATAAACACTTTTTTCGAATCTAATTTCTCATCGATTTGTTTAACTACTTCTCTAATAGCTTTTGTTGGTAACGCAATCAGATACGTATCTGAAAAATTGACAGCTTCTTCTAAATCAGAAGTGGCTTTAATTGTCTCTTCTAATTTAGCTTCGTTTAGATAGCGTGAATTTGTATGATAAGTATTGATTTCCTCAATGCTTTGTTTATTTTTACCCCACATTAAGACCTCGTGACCGTTTTGTGCGAGTACATTCGCTAATGCTGTACCAAAACTGCCCATACCAAAAACGGCAACCTTACTCATATACTTCATCCTTTCAATACTAATTTCGCTTTCTTGGAATTATTTTGATTGGTGTTCCTTCGAAACCAAATGCATCTCGAATCTGATTTTCTAAGTAGCGTTTATATGAGAAGTGCATTAGTTCTTCATCGTTAACAAATACCACAAATGTTGGTGGTTCAATAGCAACTTGTGTTGCATAGAACACTTTTAATCTGCGACCTTTATCAGTCGGTGTTGGATTCATTGCGATAGCATCTGTGATGACTTCATTCAATGTTGAGCTTTGAACACGTTTTTTATGGTTTTCGCTCGCTTCATTGATTAATGGGAACAATGTACGTAAACGTTGTTTTTCTTTCGCAGAAACAAATGCGATTGGTGCATAATCTAAGAATTGGAAGTTTTTACGAACTTCGTCTTCGAATTTTTTCATGGTTTTACTGTCTTTTTCAAGCGTATCCCATTTATTTACTACTATAACAATAGCTTTACCCTCTTCGTGTGCATAGCCTGCAACACGCTTGTCTTGTTCAATAATACCTTCTTCGGCATCTAAGACAACAAGTACGACATTAGAGCGTTCTATGGCCTTTAATGCGCGTAATACAGAGTATTTCTCTGTTGATTCATATACTTTACCTTTTTTACGCATACCTGCTGTATCAATTAAGACATAATCTTGTCCTTCATAAGAATATTCTGTGTCAATGGCATCGCGTGTTGTTCCGGCAATATTAGAAACAATAACACGATCTTCCCCAAGAATTGCATTGACTAAGCTGGATTTACCAACATTAGGACGTCCGATTAAAGATAATCTGATAGTGTCTTCATCATAAAGATCGTCGCCTTCATCTTTGAAGTGTTTAGCTACTTCATCTAACAAATCCCCTAAACCAAGTCCATGTGAACCTGAAATTGGGAATGGTTCTCCGAAACCAAGTGCATAGAAATCATAAATGTCTGCTCTCATTTCTGGATTATCAACTTTGTTGACAGCTAAAACGACAGGTTTATTTGTTTTATAAAGCATCTGCGCAATCATTTCGTCAGTTTGTGTTAATCCTTCACGTTGGTTAACCATGAAAATAATAACATCTGCTTCATCAATTGCGACTTCAGCTTGTGCTCTGATTTGTGTTTGGAATGGTGCATCAGATAATTCAATACCGCCTGTATCAATAATATTGAAGTCATGTGTCAACCATTCACCGCTAGAATAGATGCGGTCTCTTGTAACGCCGGGTGTATCTTCTACAATCGATACACGCTCTCCGACAATTCTATTGAATATTGTGGATTTACCGACATTCGGTCGACCTACAATAGCAATAACAGGTTTAGTCATAAGCTAACTTCCTCTCTTTCATATATCTAGTTAATTTTATCACATGGCTTATTTAAAGCAAAAGAAATTTAGGCAATAAAAAAGTCAAGACTGTAAAGTGTGAAGTTAGGACACTTACTACAGTCTTGACTGATGTTAGCGAATTACTTATTAAAATTTAAGGTTTTTCAATTTGTCGCCGAACATTTCACCTAATGTTGGGTTATCATTGTCTTCTTCTTCATGTTTACCTTCAACATAGTCACGTGATTCGTCATCGTCGATTTGAAGTACTTCTTCTTCAGCTGGTACAGCTGCTTTGATAGAAAGTGAAATTCTTTCATTTTCTTCATCAACGCTTAGTACTTTCACAGTAACTGTTTGGTTAGGTGCTAGTACATCGCTAGGTTTAGCGATATGTTTGCGACTGATTTCTGAAATATGAACAAGTCCTTGAACGCCAGCAGCAATTTCTACAAATGCGCCGAAGTCAGTTAATCTTACCACGCGACCTTCAATTACTGAATCCGCATGGATTTCACCTTTAATACTTTCGAATGGGCTTGGTAAAGTATCTTTAATTGAAAGTGAGATTCTTTCTGAGTCTCTTTCAACAGATTTTACTTTTACGTTAACTTTTTCGCCCACTGAAACAACGTCTTCTGGTTTATCGACGTGTTCGTGAGAAAGTTCAGATACGTGAACTAAACCATCAACACCGCCGATATCTACGAAAGCACCAAAGTTAGTTAAACGTGCGATTGTACCTTCAATTACATCGCCTTCATTAAGAGATTCTAGTAATTCAGCTTTTTTAGCTTCATTACGCTCTTGTTCAACTGCTTTACGGCTAAGGATGACGCGATTATTTTCTGGATCAAGTTCTTCAACACGTAGTTCTAAAACTTGTCCATCAAAGCTTGAAAAGTCTTCAATGAAATCAGTAGAAATTAATGAAGCTGGGACAAACCCTCTTTGTCCTACGTCTACAACTAAACCGCCTTTAACGACTTCAGTTACTTTTGCTTCGATAATTTCGTTATTTTCTTGTTTCTCTTGTAAATATTGATAAGACTTCTCTTGTTCTAATTGACGAATTGAAAGGATATATGCACCTGTTTCATTTTCTTCGTCATTTTCTACCTTAGTCACATAAGCTTCTACCGCATCTCCTTCTTTGACAACCTCATTTGGGCTATCAATATGATGAGTAGATAATTGACTAATCGGTACAATACCGCTAAATTTGCCACCGTCGACATCAACAATCACTTGTTTTTCTTCGACTTTTTGGACTTGTCCAGAGATTTTATCTCCTTCTTTAATTTCATTAATCATTGATTCATTGAATTCTTCAGTCATCTTGTATGCCTCCTTGTACACTACATAATTATAACATCTTACAAACTGACAGAATTGTCAAGAAATTCACCTCTATTCACAAAAAGTGAAGAATTCTCTCAAGTTCTGCAGTAAAAAAGTATTATTTTTACGTTCCAATGTACGTATTTATTCTCACTATAATATATACCACAAAAACTCATTTATTATTCACAGTATGGCATAATTATTTGAATCTGTTAGCATCGCCATAGAATGATTATGAATTTTTATAATCAAATTAATATAATTAACATCAGCCTAACATCTTAAATTATGACTGCTTGTTTTGTGTTTCACTGATAAGTTGATTAATTACTTCAGCTACTTCTTCGATAGATTTTCCAGTTGTGTTCACAGTAATTGCATCATCTGCTTGACGTAATGGAGATATTTCACGAGACATGTCGTATTCATCACGTGCTTTGATTTCTTTTTTTAATTGATCTAAAGAGGAAGGAATTCCGCTTGCTTCATTTTCTTTTTGTCTGCGTTCAGCACGTTCATCAACAGATGCAATCATATATACTTTTAATTCAGCATCTGGTAACACTACTGTGCCAATGTCACGTCCATCCATCACAATCCCTTTCTCAGCAGCTAATTGTTGCTGTACTTCAACCGCAAATGTTCTAACTGGTTCTTTAGATGCTACGTAAGAAACATTTTGTGTGACTTCGTTAGAACGTAAGAAATCTGTAATATCTTCATCGTTTAACAACACACGTTGACCTTTCACATCATCATAAACCAATTTTAATGTTACATTTTCAATAAGAGATTGAAAGTCTTCTGGTTTACCTTCTTTTAAATATTTATAGGTAATTGCACGATACATCGCGCCTGTATCTACATAGATCATAGAATGGCTTTCAGCAACCTTTCGTGCAATGGTACTCTTGCCCGCTGCTGCAGGGCCATCAATAGCTATATTAATTAAACTCATATCTAGAAAACCTTCCCTTGTCGTTTATTCATATTTATTTTATCATAAAAACGTATTATAGAGATAGGAGCGATGACATTGAAAAAGATTTTAGTCATGCATACCGGTGGTACAATCAGTATGTCTGAAGATGAAAGCAATAAAGTAGTAGAAAATGAAGAAAATCCCATTTCAAAGCACCATGATATTATCAAACAATATGCAGACGTTACTGAGATTAACACTATTAATCTGCCGTCTCCCCATGTGACAATTGCAGATGTTGTTAAGCTCAGGGATGTTATTGAAGAAAACAGCAAGCATGATCAATACGATGGTTTTGTAATTACACATGGTACAGATACTTTAGAAGAAACAGCATACTTATTAGATTTAATTACACAAACTGACAAACCTATTGTAATCACAGGTGCAATGCGCTCCTCTAACGAAATCGGTTCAGATGGATTGTATAATTTCATTTCAGCACTTCGTGTGGCTGCTTCAGATGATTCATCTGATAAAGGTGTAATGGTTGTATTTAATGATGAAATTCACACTGCGCGAAATGTAACTAAAACACATACATCAAATACGAATACTTTCCAAAGTCCTAACCATGGACCATTAGGTGTATTAACAAAAACGAGTGTACAGTTTCACCATAAACCGTACAGACATAAAATTTTAGATAAAATCAATCCGAAATTAGATGTACCTATTGTTAAAGCTTATATGGATATGCCGAGTGATATTTTCTTGTTTTACAGTGAAAGAGCAGTTGACGGTATTGTAGTTGAAGCCCTTGGACAAGGTAATTTACCCCCTACTGCTTTAAAAGGATTAATGGCTTGTTTAGATAAAGGTATTCCTGTAATCCTGGTATCAAGATCATTTAACGGTATTGTTGGTCCTATCTATGCTTACGAAGGTGGCGGATACGATTTAGCACAAAGAGGCGTCATCTTTTCAAATGGTTTGAATGGTCAAAAAGCACGTCTTAAGCTCCTTGTTGCGATGAGCAATCATTATGATAAAGAACAACTTAAAGCATACTTTGATGCACAAGTATAATTGGATATAACTAAAAACCGAGAAGCAGCTAGTACTGTTTCTCGGTTTTTTGAGTATTGAATTAAGATTCAAGCGGTGTTTGTTTTTTAGAAACAATATTTTGTGCAATAATGCCACCGTGGAACTTGCCATTTTCAATGAAAATAGTATTTGCATCATTACCAGCTGCAATAACACCTGCAATATAGCAATTTTCTACATTTGTTTCGTACGTTTCTCTATCATACACAGGTGCAGTACCGAATTCATTTGTATTAATATCGATACCAATCGTTTGTAAGAAGTCATAGTCTGGATGATAACCGATCATCGCAAAGACATAATCGTTAGGAATTGTATATGATTCGCCTTCTTGTTCAAATGTTAGGCTATCCTCATCAATCTTAGTCACGTTTGCATTAAAATGCATATCGATTTTTTCATGTCTTACTAATGATTCGAAGTTAGGTAAAATCCATGGTTTGATTGCTGATGAATAATCTGAGCCACGGTAAAGTACTGTCACATTTGCACCTGCTTTTTCTAGTTCAAGCGCCGCATCAACTGCTGAGTTTTTACCTCCAATAATCACAACGTTTTGGTCAAAATAAGGATGTGCTTCTTTGAAGTAATGGAAGACTTTTGGCAATTTAGCACCCTCTACTTCCAATTCGTTATGTTGACCGTAATAGCCTGTCGCAACAGTCAAGAAACGACATTGATACGTATCTTTAGTTGTTGTAATTGTGAAGCGTTTACCCATTTTTTTAACTGTAAGCACTTCTTCAAATGCATGAATATTTAATTGATGATACTTAACAACTTCTCTATAGTACACCAACGCTTGATTTCTTCTTGGTTTATACTCTTCAACGATGAATGGTACATCGCCGATACTTAATTTATCACTAGAAGAAAAGAATGTTTGATGCGTAGGGTAATTATAAATAGACTCTACAACATTCCCTTTTTCTATTACTAATGTTTCAATTCCTTTTTTCTTTTGTTCAATCGCAGCACTTAACCCACAAGGTCCGCCGCCGATAATGATACTTTCTACTGTTTGCATACAGTTGACCTCCTTCTTCACACCCCTAATATTATATCAGTCATACAAATTTTTAAAAGGTATTCATCTTTTTTCATCTAAGAAAGATTAGAAATTGTGAAGCATTAATGAAAGAAAAAACCTCACTACCATTTTGTAGTGAGGCTAATATTATTATTGTGGAATAACTAGTTGTTGTCCATTTGAAATATTATTGTTGCTTAAACCATTTGCACGTTTGATTTTTTCAACATTTTCTGGTGTACCTTCACCATAGTATTGGATTGCAATTCTATATAAGTTTTCTTTACCATATACTGTATGTGTTTGGCCACCTTGATTATGTTGTTGTGCTTGTTGCGCTTGTTGGTTTTGGTTGTATTGATTGTTTTGTTGACCTTGCTGATTTTGATTATATTGACCGTTTTGGTTTTGTGCAGCGTTTTGTTGTTGATCATAAGCATTTTGGTCTTGATCTTGTGCTTGTGATTCGTCAGTTGCTTCTGAATCTGAAGCGGCATGATGTTTAGAATGATCGTGTTTTGCTTTATCAGATTTTTTATCTTTGTTTTTGTCTGCTGCTTTTTTATCTTTATCTTCATTTTTATCTTTAGCTGCATCTTTATTTTTGTCTTTATCCGATTTTTGTGCAACTTTGTTGTCGTCTTGTGCTTTATGACTACCTTGTTCTGTTAATGCTAAACCAGCAAAAATTGCGATAGCTGCGATTAATAATAAACCTAAAAGTAAAGGAAGTAATTTTTTTAATCCGCCTTTATTCTTTTTAGGAGGTTCTCCGTCATTGCCAGCACTGCCGTTTCCGGAACTACCATTGCCAGAACCGCCATTACCTGCGCCTCCGTTTCCAGAACCTGCATGCGCTGATTTGCTTGCAGCAGCGCCTCCAGCTACACCGGCAGCACCGGCAGCAGCAGCTTTTTTACCAGAGTTGTCTTTTTTCGCAGTGTCTTTCTCTTTAGGTTGTTCATCAGCTTTTTGTTTTTCGGCCTTTTTCTTATCAGAATGTTTTTGAGCGGCTTTACCAGCAGCAGCGCCTCCAGCTACACCAGCTGCACCAGCAGCTGCAGCTTTTTTACCAGAGTTGTCTTTTTCAGTATTTGTGGGTTCTTCTTTTTTGATATCTTTATCTTTCTTATCATCTTTAGATTCAGAAGCTTTTTCATGATTTTTTTCTAGATCTTTACCGATAATACCGCCGCCAACACTGCCTGCTGCTGTACCTGCAGCTTT
This sequence comes from Staphylococcus sp. HMSC055C03, assembly GCF_001809385.1. Classification (NCBI taxonomy): domain Bacteria; kingdom Bacillati; phylum Bacillota; class Bacilli; order Caryophanales; family Staphylococcaceae; genus Staphylococcus; species Staphylococcus sp. HMSC055C03. Next base: position 50,682 of record NZ_KV797494.1, on the reverse strand, counting down.
TTTCTTGCCGTTTTGTTGACCTTTTACAGTTTCAGAAATATGACCTTTTGACTCTTTTTTCGTTGGTTCTTCTTCTTGGCTATGTAAGTCATTTGGTTTTTCTGTCTTTTCTTCACGTTGATGTGTTGCAGTAGCACGTCTTCTTTGACGTCTTTTATGCGCATTTCTCGGTGGGAAATGTTGTTCCTGCTTTTCTTTTATAGGTTCTTCTTGATGATTTGTTTCTGTGTCAACTGACTCGTCTAAATGATCAGGCTTTTTATGAGATGGTTTGGGATCAATCGATTGACGGTTGCGTTCAAAATCATCTTTGAAATTGTTGTTTGACAACGTCATCATCCTTTCTATATTAAAAATATTTTTATTTACATATGTAGTGTTCATACCCTAAATGAAGAGGTTGAAAAACACATCTTGTAAGTTAATTATAACTTGCAATACATACTAAGCAAAGAGAATTATACCCTATCTGCAACTTGTTTTTCAAAATAAAGTATCCATTTAACTACGTTGTCACAAGTTTATATTATTTCTACTAATATCTCTAGGATGTAAGTGGTTATTCACTAACCATAACATTAAATCAAAGGATAATGATTAATATTAAGTAAATATTTGGTTTAATTTTTCTAAATAATCCATTTTTCTTGCGACTTTCTTTTTATTCAATACATTTATAGGTTGAATTGTATTATCATTGTCACAACATTTTTCTGTCGGAGTGATCGTTTCTCCGAAATATGACATTAAATAATGACGTCTGCAAGTTGTTAAGTTTTTGTATCCCATCATGGTTAATAACCCTTCTTTTTTGCGTTGTTCTGAGATTGAGAAAATCGTTTTTATTTGTTCGATTGTATATTGAGTTGCTAAAACATCAAGAATTTCTGCCTTTTGTTCAGGTAAGTTGGCACCTTGATCAAATGCATCAATATCAGCTTCAGTTATGATATCCGCAAAAAGAATAGTTTCTAATAAGAAATAGTCGTCTGGTTGATAAAGACTGATAGCTTGGCTAAGTTGTCCATCCCTTCCGGCACGACCAATTTCTTGAAGGTAACTTGAAGGGCTGACCGGTAAATGATAATGAATGACTGTGCGGATATCAGGTTTGTTAATTCCCATGCCAAATGCACTTGTTGCGACAATCATAGGAATTTTATTTTGTATGAATTGTTGTTGTACAGTTTGTCTTTCTTGATATGATAAATCACCATGGTATATGCCGGTAAGGTAACCTTCATCATAAATCATTTGCGCTAGTTCCCTACACTTTTTCTTTGAAGATACATAAATAATAGTTGGTCCTGAATGTTCTATGAAAGATTTTAACCATTCATTTTTCTCGGCGTTATTTTCAAAGTTTAGATGAGATAACATAATATTATCTCTGCTCATTTTGGTTTTGACCACCTTCAATTTTGTCTGTACGATATCTTCTATATCCTCTTGTAAATGTAATGGTGCAGTTGCAGTCAGTGCGAGCAATGTCGCTTTTGGAAATTTTTTAGTGATCCTGCCAATTAACGCGTAATGCGGTCTGAAATCATAACCCCACTCTGTAATACAGTGTGCTTCATCAAGCACAATCATACCCAAATCTATCGAATCAATCCATTTAATATTATCTTGATGCAAGATAAATTCAGGACTTAAAAAGATAAACTTTGATGATTTCAATTGTTTTAAATTCTTCATCTTTTCTTCATAACTCATACCAGAGTGAATGTAACTGACAGAACGTTCTCCGTTCTTTCGCATCTGCATAACTTGATCATCCATTAATGAAATTAGAGGAGAAATGATAAGTGTGGGTTTTTGTTTAATATAAGTCGGCAGTTGATAGCACAAACTTTTACCACTACCAGTAGGTAAAATGCCTAAAGTGTGCTGATGATTCAATACATTTTCGATAATAGGTTTTTGACCTTCTTTAAATGAATCAAAGCCAAACCATTTTTTTAAAGCTTCTTCCAGCATCAAATCCCCTCCCTCGCTAATATGGTAATCGCAAGTTTAATTTCGAAATAGCTCATATTAGGAAACGCTGCCTTAAAATTTCGTAATCGTTCTTCTTGGCGGTCAATATAAAATGTTTTAAATTCATTTAAATCTTCCTTATCCAAATACAAGCTGTAATCAGTAAAATATCCTTTAACATATAGCTCAATGATATGGTCTTCAATTGTATTTAATTTTACGCCTTCTTTTTGTGCAATTGCTTCTAACGATAAACCGTTATTTACTAACTTTAATGTATCTTTAGTATTGATAGAAAGCGCAGGTAAGATAATAGCTTGGTGCAAGGTAGGAAAAGTCTCTTGATCTTCCAATAAATGCATCATCTCGACTAAATCATTCATTTTAATGATGGCTAACTCTGACATTTTTAAATTTTCGATTAAGCTGACTTGTTGGTTCGTATACATGACTTCATCATAACCTTGTAAGAAATAATGCAATATAGAACGCGGCTGTGCTTGGTTTAATAGTTCGAAAAGCTGATATATCTCTGTTTTAAATGCATCTAAGCTTTGCTGTGCTTCAAGCTTAAAATAAATAGTTTTTACTCGCTTTTGTACTTTACTGATTTCTGAAACGGGTATAAAAGAAAGCGTGTGATGTTGTTTGAATGAAATGGTTTGTATTAACAACTGCAAAACTTGAAAAGTCTGTTGGATACTTTCAAAGGTATAATGTGTTGAAACTTTTAACGGAATTGATGATAAATCTTCGTTATTCTGATGATAGATTCGTTCGAATGACGTATATTTTAAATCAGGTTGACTATGATATAATGATAAAAGTTGTTGGCTACATGCATCAAAGTAGGTTTGATGCGTTTTAGCACCAATCAGTATATTGTAGATACTTTTGTCAGTTTTATAATGAAATGCATGTTTTTTTATGTATTGAATTATTTCGTTCAAATCCATCATCACCTATGACTTATAGTATTGAAAAAAGATAAACTGGTGTTAAAATATAAATTACGTTATCAGTGTAGCATTTTTAGAGAAGGAGGCGAAGTAAATTGGCTAAATATACGATTGTAGATATGGATACATGCATTGCTTGCGGCGCATGTGGTGCTGCAGCACCTGACATTTATGATTATGATGATGAAGGTATTGCATATGTTATCTTAGATGATAATGAAGGGACAGCGCCTGTTCCAGAAGAATTATACGAAGACTTAGAAGATGCAGACGAAGGTTGCCCAACAGATTCTATTAAAATTGCAGACGAACCGTTTGATAGTGATGCATTAAAATTCGAATAGTATCAATCGTGAGACCAGTTGGCTGTCTTCGCTTAACATAGATTGATAAAACAAGACAGATGATGTCTTAAAAAATCCCCCGGAAAAATATTTCCGGGGGTTTCTTTAGTTTGTTATTAATAACGCAGTGCTTTCTTTAATCGTTTATATAACAATAAGAAAACAATAGATACTACGATACCTTTAATAATATTGAACGGTATAATACCAGATACTATTATGATTTTTAAGTTTTTCATGACATCGCTTAAGTTCATAATCATACCGTAAAGCGGTAATAATACGAAGTAGTTTAAAACACTTAATACCAATGTCATGACGATTGTACCTACAATGAGGCCAATGATGATATTGAAGCGGCTTTTAACTGCTTTGCTGACATAGTACGCAGTTAATAATAAACTTACTGCTGCTACAAAGTTTGCTAAAGGCCCAATAGGATCTCCCATGTTAAATAAGAAATTCAATAAGTTTTTAATCAATTCGATGATGATGCCTGCTATAGGTCCAAAAATAAAGGTTGCTAATAAAGCAGGTACATCACTAAAATCTAAAGTTAAGTACGGAGGCAAAAATGGTAAAGGAAATTTGATAAACATCAAAATAAAAGCAATTGCACTCAACATACTTATGACGATGAAACGTTTGTTGTTTTGTTGATTCATAAAGGCTCCTTCCATTCATCTACGTGAATAGGAGGATTTCATTGCACAACAAATAAACCCTCCATCTTCTCCCATCCAGACTATACTGTCGGCTCTAGAATCTCACTAGATCAGCCATATCTATCAATCGATAAATACAGGTCGCAGGCTTAAATTACTGCCGGTTGGGAATTGCACCCGACCCCGAAGATGAATTTCATTAATATTTTATTTTCCTATTTATTGTAGCCGATTTATCTTAAAAGTTCAATCCGATTGCTTAACTAGGAAAATAAAAAAACTTGGGCGAAACGCCCAAGTTAAATGATTATGCTTCATGATGATGTGGTTTTGGTAATTTAATAATGAAAGTCGTGCCTTTACCTAATTCACTCGTTAAATTAATTGTACCTTCTTGTGCTTCAATAATCATACGACTGATGAATAGACCAAGTCCTGTTCCCTCTTTGCCGCGTTTTCTAGAAGCATCTACTTTATAGAATCTATCGAAAACTAATTCTACATGTTCAGGTGCAATACCACTGCCAGTATCTGAGATATATAAAATATCGTAATTATCATCTTCGCCAGTTGTGATTTTAATGGAATCTCCAGGACCAGTATATCTTGTCGCATTATCGACTAGGTTTGTAAGTACTTGTTCCATTCGATCCGAATCATAGAACCATAATTGGTTGTGTGTCTCTGGCGCGAGATCTATATCAATTTCTAATTCACTTGCTTGTTGACGATATTTCAACTGCATGCGATCAAGCAATTGGCTGATAGGTTGCACTTCTTTGTGAATAGATAAGCCTTCAGCATCCATTCTCGCAACATTTAACAACTCATTGACTAATCGATTCAAACGTTGTGTCTCATCTAAGACAATAGAAAGCGAATCTCTAATTTCTTCAGGTTCTGAAACTACACCGTCTACAATCGATTCCGTATAACCTTGCAATAAGGCAATTGGTGTTCTGAGTTCATGTGAAACTGTCGCAATAAAGTCTTTTTTCATTTGATCCAGTTTGTGTTCATTTGTCATATCTCGAATGATTGCGACAATACCACTGCTGCCGTTTGGTTGGAATTGATCAATATAACTCATAATTACCACATAATAACGGTTATTGACTTCATATTCTTCAAACTGTGTTTCCTTATCTGTGAAAGTATTATTCATTTGTTCAACGAATAATGCTTTGTTTTCTCCATCAAGCTCATTTTCCATTTGCTGAGCGAGTTGGTTAGATAGGATGATTTCCCTTTTCTCATTAATACCCAATACACCTTCAACCATCGAATTGATTAAACTTTCTCTAATATTTTTAGAGGCTGAGATTTCATCAATATGACGTTGGATTTCGTTGCTCATCAGGTTGAATGAGTGTGCGAGTTCACCTATTTCATCTTTTGTATGAATATCGTTCACTAAAGAATAATTGCCTTTAGAAACGCCGGTTGCTTGGGTTCTGAGTTGGCGAAGCGGTTTTGTGATTCGTGATGATAAGAAGAATGCGAATACAGTGGTCACGATTAAGAAAATAACCGCTGTAACAAGTATGATAATGGTAATAACATTATTTGTATCATCGATGCTTTTTAGGTCTTGGTAAATAAAGACTGCACCATTAGGATGTGTGTTATCAACTTTTGTTGGATATCCTACTAAAACATACGTATGTTTTTGACCATCAACAGTCATTTTAATATGTTCAGATGCTTTTTGTTTATTGTCGAATACTTGCGCAAAGTCTTTATCTTTTTGAATCACATCCATCATTTGTTCTTTGAATTTTGAATGTGAGTTATAATATTCATCCTTTTTATTTTTCATTATAATCAAACCGCTTGGGCCTTCGATAAGCATTTTACTATGTTTGATAGCTAATGATTTATTATCTGACTCCTCTAGCAGATTACTGATACGATGTGCATCGTTGACTAAAGAATGTTCAGTATCTTGCGTATAATACTGTTGGATGAATGTGATTAATGCAGCACTAAGTAAAATTAAAACTGTCGTTACTATTAAAATAATAGTTAACCACAGTTTTATGACGACATTATTGAGTCGTTTCATCGTTGTTGTCGACCTCAAATTTATAACCAACGCCCCATACAGTTTGAATCATTTGAGCTGCATCTTTTGAGACACGGTTTAATTTTTCTCTGAGTCGTTTAACATGAGTATCTACAGTACGCAAGTCTCCATAGAACTCATAATGCCAAACATCTTTTAATAATTGTTCACGGTCGAATACTTTGTTAGGTGTTTTCGCTAAGAAAATTAATAATTCGTATTCTTTAGGTGTTAAATTGACTTGTGTACCATCTGCAAGTACACGGTGTGCATCATTATCAATAACCAAATGCTTAAATTCGATTAAATCTCTAGCATGTGGTTCATTTTGATCTGAAGTTGCTGTTAGCGTGCGTCGTAATAAAGCTTTTACTCTAAGTACGACTTCTCTTGGAGAGAATGGTTTGACGATATAATCATCTGCACCTGATTCAAATCCTTCTACACGGTTCGTTTCTTCCCCTTTTGCAGTTAACATAATGATTGGAGTTTCTTTGTACTCTCTCAAACGGTTTGCAACTTCAATACCATCGATTTCGGGAAGCATCAAGTCTAACAAGATACAAGCATAGTCATGATTTAAAGCTAAATCTAATGCTTCTTTGCCGTCTCGAGCTTCTTCGATATCAAAAGATTCTCGTTCTAAATATAATTTTAATAGTCTGCGAATTCTTTCTTCATCATCAACGACAAGAATTTTTGTCATAATTTTATGTACCTCCCATATGAGCATTCAACAATAGTTGTCCAATAAGATAGACAGACAAGTCCTAAAACATCATAAACATCATGAATGATTTCCTGTATTGATAAAATATCTGTCATAACTTTCTCGGATTTAATAATTTGAGTATCGTCTTCGTATTTTTATTATATATAAAGGTTGTAAAAAAAGACGATTTTTCACTACAAAGCATATTATAACATAAGCATATATCAACAAGTTAATTGTAACCTTGTGAATAAAAATAGATTAACATAATTTGTGCATAATTTCACAAACTTTTATGCTGTTGCTACAAGTTTTAACCATTTGCGGCTAAATTGCGAAGTTTTTTTACTTCATGTGGCGTTAAGACACGTCCTTCTCCAGCGTTCAAGCCTTTTAATGTCAGACCACCCATTTCAATACGCGTCAATTTTGTTACTTCATGACCGAAATGTTCGAACATACGACGTACTTGTCGATTTCTACCTTCTGAAATTGTAATTTCAACAAGTGTTGTATTTTTTTCTTTATCTTGATTTTTAATTTTAACTTCTGCTGGATGTGTTTTTCCGTCTTCTAATTGAATTCCTTTTTCAAGTTGTTTCACTTCATCGCGCATCAAATAACCTTTTAATTTAGCTACATATTTCTTTTTAATTTTATAACGAGGATGTGTCATTAAGTTTGTAAACTCGCCATCATTAGTTAAGATAAGCAATCCAGATGTATCGTAGTCTAAACGGCCAACTGGATAGATACGTGTTTCTAAATCCTCGAAATAATCAGTTACGACTGTTCTACCTCGATCATCAGATACACTTGTGATAACTTGTGCTGGTTTGTAGAATAAAATATAAAGTTTGTCTTCTTGTTCTAATTTAACGCCTTCAACTTCAACATTATCTGAAGGTTTTACTTTAGTACCTAATTCAGTTACAGTTTCCCCGTTCACTTTAACTTTACCTTCTGTAATTAATGTTTCTGCTTTTCTTCTAGACGTATAACCGCTATTTGCGATACGTTTTTGTAATCTCTCTAATTCTTTACTCATTATTATCTCCTTTTTGGTTAATTAAATTGTTGAAGAATGATTCTATTTCTTCTTCCTCTTCTTCGGTCGTTGGTAATTCATCTATATTTTTCATGCCGAATACATTTAAGAATAACGGCGTAGTATATAATTGTTGGCTTCTTGAATTGTCTTCATCTTTAGCTTCGATTAACCCTCTAGCAATCAATGTTTTGGCAGCACCATCAGAATTAATTCCTCGTATGACTTCAATATCACTTCTTGTGACAGGTTGGTTGTAAGCAATGATTGAAAGGACTTCCATGGCTGCTTGAGACAGTTTCATATTAGATTGTTGCTTCACAAGTTGTTCGATATAATCAGCTAATGCTTGTTTAGTTGTCAGAACTAATGTGTTTCCATATTGATGAATCATGAGTCCGGGTGATTCATAGTCAGCTACTAATGCAATCAATTCTTCCTCAGAGACATTTAATATGTCTTGCAGCTGAGTTATTTCTAACCCCTCATCCCCTGCTGTATATAATAAACCTTCTAATATTCCGATTTGCTTAAGCGCCATAATTTACACCTCGAGTTATATTAATGTCTGCGAATTCTTTATCTTGTGTAATTTGAATAATGCCTGATTTAGACAATTCTAAAATTGCTAGAAAATGTGTAACGACATGCTCTGTTGTCTCTTTAAAAGTGAACAAACTGAAGAAATTAAATGACGTTGCTTTTGCCAAACGTTCAGACACTTGTGTTGACGCTTGTTCAATCGTAAATGTTTCTTTTTGGATAGTAACTTGTCTCGGCGTGTCAAATGAAGCTCTAGTCTTGATACGTTGATACGCCATAATTAATTCAGTAAGGTCAATCGTATGGTTTTCATCCCATAATTCTGCAGTTTCTAAATGACTTAAGTCAGTTGGATGTTTACTATAGTACTGTTCTCTTTGAACTTTCATTTCATTTAGAAATTCAGTATATTCTTTGTAGTTTTGATATTCTATTAATCTTCCTACTAGATCTTCACGAGGATCGTCTAAATCTTCATCTTCTAGATCTGGTTGTTGCGGCAATAACATTTTGCTTTTAATCATAAGCAGCTCTGATGCTACAACTAGGTATTCACTTGCAATATTAATTTCTAATTGTTTCATCGCATGAATATAATTCATATATTGTTCGGTTAAAGCTTTCATGGGAATATCATAAATATCAATTTCATATTTATGTATCAAGTGTAATAATAAATCGAGCGGCCCATTAAAAGCATCTAGTTTAACTTCGTACATCCATTTGTATCTCCTTTAATTGCAAGTCGCATTTGTCATTCAGTACAATATTATACATCAATCATTATAAGAATTAAACGAGAAACAAGGAGCGCTTAACAGATGAAACAAGCATTAATCGAGTTTTACTATCAGTTCCACACTAAACAACATTATTTTTTGTGCCATGATATTTTAGAAGACGCATGGAAAGCTCAATCTCATTTCACGAAACAAGACGCTGTAGTGAGTTTAATTTTGTGTGCGACCGGATGCTATCACTATAGACGCGCAAATTATAAAGGTGCACATACATTATTTAATCGTGCTTATCGAGCAGCTCATGCGAATTATGCTAAATTAGATCAATTAGGATTAGAAAGCAGAAGTTATCTAATGTTATTACGTGAGTTAATTGAAAGTACTAATCAGGAGCTACTATTTAAACCAGTAGAATTACCTTTACTCTCAACAATGAAAAAACAAATCAAACGCATTTATCCTGATTATGCAATCATGCATCAAATTAATACACTTCCTTATATCTGCGACCATCACATGTTAAGAGATCGTCATGAAGTTGAACAAGCAAGATTAGAAGCATTAAAACAAAACCAATTGAAACATAAAAAATAGTGCATGAACCAAATGATCATGGCTCATGCACGTGGGTGGAATTCGTTGTACATTTTTCTGATTTGAGATTTCGAAACATGCGTATAAAGTTGTGTAGTTGAAATATCAGAATGTCCTAACATCTCTTGAACTGCTCTTAAATCTGCCCCATTTTCTAGTAAATGTGTCGCAAATGAATGACGTAATGAATGGGGTGTCAGCTTTTTAGATATATTGGCTTGGACACCATATTGTTTAATGAGTTTCCATATTCCTTGTCGTGATAAAGGTTTGCCGTGCATATTTAAAAAGAGTACGTCCGTAACTGTACGCTTTAATAATTGCGGACGAACAGTTTCGATATACTTTTTCAAATAATCAATCACCGTTTCACCTAAAGGGATAATCCGCTCTTTGCTTCCTTTACCGAATACGCGGACAAAGCCCATAATCAGATTGACATCCTCGACTCTGACATGAATCAACTCTGTTACACGCATGCCCGTTGCATAAAGCAACTCTAGAATAGTTCTGTCACGATAGCCGTTGTTTTTTCCTAAATTCGGCGTTTCTAACAACGCTAAAACATCATCGACATCTAACACATCTGGTAATCTGCGTTCATATTTCGGAGTTTCAATTAAAACTGTCGGGTCTTTTGCGGCATAGCGTTCTCTGAGCGCAAATTGATGGAAGCTTCGAACAGTGGAGATAAAGCGTGCGATTGATTTTGCGGAATGACCCTCATCGTGTAAATATCCTAAACATTGTTGAATCGTTTCTCTATCAATAAAATCTATATGTTTAACCTTTTTTAATTCTAAATAGGCTTTATATTTATTTAAATCACGACGATAGGCCCCAATGGTGTTAACACTTAAACCTTTTTCAATTTGGATGAACTTTAAATATTCCTCAATAATATTTTGAAAATTCGTTTCCAATCCGTTCACCTTCTAACCTAAACTAACTCTCTTTTTTCTTTTGTTGGCACTCACGACAAATACCATGAAATGTCAAACGGTGGTCTAAAATTTTGAAATGAAATTCAGATTCTACTCTTTCTTCGACTTTTGGCAATAAGTCTTCGACAATTTCTTCAACTTTACCACATTCCATACATACAAGATGGTGATGGAAGTGCTTTTCGCCTTCTTTTTTCAAGTCGAAACGTGAAACGCCATCGCCAAAGTTGATTTTATCGACGATTTTAAGTTCAGCAAGCAGTTCTAAAGTACGATAGACAGTTGCTAAACCAATTTCTGGTGCTTTGTCTTTTACTTTTAAATAGACATCTTCTGCACTGAGATGATCTTCTTCGTTTTCAATAAGCACTCTTAACGTTGCTTCACGTTGTGGAGTTAATTTGTAGGATGATTTTTGTAACTGTTGCTTCACGCGTTTTAAACGTTCTTCCACGGAAGCCTCACTCCTCTACTAATAATTATTATCATTGTAATGTAACTTAATGACTCATCTATAAATTACCAGTATTTGAGGCAAATTGCAACACATTCTCATTTGTTATTTAGAATGATTATAATGTGATAATACGTGTTGTAACGCGATTAAAGTTTTGGCATCTTCAATTTTATGATTTTGTACTAAATCATTGATTTCATCGAGACTCAACTCTACTTGTTCAACAAATTCATCTGGGTCTAGATGGACCTCGCCTTTTACTAAATCGTCAGTGAAATAAATAGCGATTTTCTCATTTGCGAATCCAGGAGAGGTATAAATATCAGCAATCAATTCTAAACTATTCGCTTTATAACCTGTTTCTTCCTCTAATTCTCGTAAAGCTGCTGATTTTGGTTCTTCCCCTTTTTCTAACTTGCCTGCTGGGATTTCTAACAATACTTGTTCAATCGGTTTACGATATTGTTTAACGAAAACTACTTTGTTTTCGTTAGTTAATGCACATACTGCAACTGCACCTGTGTGATTAACAATTTCACGTTTTGAAGTCTTGCCATTTGGTAATTGTACTTCATCTACATCTACTTCAATAATTTTACCTTTGTAGATAGTTTGTTTATTTAATGTTTTCTCTGTTAAATCCATTTGAATCACGTTCCTTTTAACTATATTGAAATACTGATAAACTAGCAGTGTTAGACAATTAAAGTGTATCGAAAGGAGTCACAACATGCAAAAGAATGTTTTGAATAGCGGTTTAGAGATTTCTGAATTAGGTTTAGGGTGTATGAGTCTTGGTACAGAAAAGAAACATGCACAAGCCATTATCGAACGTGCCATTGAATTAGGAATAACATATTTTGATACAGCAGACATGTATGACAAAGGCATCAATGAAAAGTTAGTAGGAGAAATTTTGAAACCGTATCAAAACTCAGAAGATATCGTTATCGGAACCAAAGTCGGTAATCACCTTCAACCAGATGGTACGACATTTTGGGATCCTTCTAAGAAACACATCAAAGAAAGTGTCAAACAATCATTAAAAAACTTAGGTGTCGATCAAATAGATTTATATCAATTACATGGCGGAACAATTGAAGATCCGCTTGATGAAACAATCAGTGCTTTTGACGAATTAAAACAAGAAGGATTAATTCGTGCCTATGGTATCTCTTCTATTCGCCCTAATGTTATTAAATATTATTTAGAGCACAGTCAAATTGACACTTGGATGGCACAGTATAATTTGATTGATAATCGTCCTGAAGATTTAATTCAACAAGCACATCAAAAAGGTGTTAAAATGCTCGCGCGTGGACCATTATTTAAAGGGTTACTGACAGCTGAAAGCAATACAGCGTTAGACCAAAAATTTGCGGATGGTATTTTTGATTATAGCTATCAAGAACTTGGCAGTACAGTCGCATCGCTTAAAGAAATTGAAAATAATTTATCAGCACTCACTTTCAATTACTTATTAACACAAGACGTTTTAGGTTCAATTGTGGCAGGTGCTAGTAGTGTTGAACAACTAGAAGAAAACGTGAAGAATTATCAAACACATGTGGATTTAACACGTTTACATGCCGCAAAAGAACGCGTAAAAGATTTGCATTATACAAATCATCTCAACTAAACCACTAAATCATAAATAGGAATATAAATGAATAAGACTTGTCATCTCCTCAAAATAACGTAACGTTGTTACTGAGAACTATTTTGGACGGATATGACAAGTCTTTTTATTATGAGTTTTTATTATTAAATAATTGCGGTGCCAACCTTTCAAGTGTTCTTGGTGATAATTGATAGATTTTCAAAAGTTTGTGCAACCATTTAGGGCGATTAACTTCAGCCTTTCCTTTTAACATCGCAGAAATGATATCTCTCGCTAGTACATTAGGATCTAACATAAACTTATCAACTTGTGCAGCATAATTTAGTGTAGGATCTGCTTTAGCATGAAATGGTGTACGTATCGGTCCTGCATTTACTACTGTCACTTGATAATCTGGCTGTTCCAATCTTAATGTGTTTAATACTTGATTAAATCCTGCTTTACTTGCTGCGTAGTGACCACTTGCTGTTTGGGTAGAAAAAGCTGCTAAACTACTGACACCGACTATAAAAGGATGTTGTGTAAAATAAGGTGCAAGTTGAGATAATAATAAGTTGAAATGAAGGACATTAATGGTATACGTTTCTATCATTTCCTGTTCACTATGTTGCAGTATAGGTTTAAAATATCCCAACCCTGCACTATGTATTAATCCATCGATTGGTTTTGAAAATGTGAGTTGATGAATATCTGTTGCATCATTTAAATCACAATACTTTGAATCTAATAAGTGTTGATTGACTGGAAAATGTGTTTCATTAAATTTTTCTATGTTTCTTACTAGTAAAGTTACATGAGTACCTTTGGCTAAAAGTTGTTGCGTAAGTGCATAGCCAAGTCCACTCGTGCCTCCTGTTACGATAAAATGCTTTCCTATTATCTGTTGCATTATAATCCTCCGCTCTGTATGAGTTGTATATCCGTTGAAATTATAGCCTCAAATTAACATTGTTGTGCAAAATGATTGATATTGCTATGATAAGTGTATCAATTATCAAAATATAGGGAGTGCTATTCAAAATATGAAAATTGTATTCTATGGTTCAGGCAACATGGCTCATGCTATTTTTGCAGGAATAATTGCATCTGAAGTAATCGATCCTAATGATATTTATATTACAAACCGTTCTAATGAAGCGGTCTTAAAAGGCTATGCTGACGAATTAGGCGTTAATTATAGTTATGATGACGCCGCATTATTAGCAGATGCTGACTTTGTCTTTTTAGGAACGAAACCCTATGATTTTGAAGCATTAGCTGATAGAATCCGTCCATATATTACAGATAAAAATAGATTTATTTCCATCATGGCTGGTATCTCGATACAGTATATCAGAAAACAACTTGACCATGATAACCCAATTGCACGTATTATGCCTAATACGAACGCACAAGTCGGTCATTCAGTCACAGGTATCAGTTTCTCAGAAAACTATAAGCAAGAAGATAGAAAACAAGTTATTGATATTGTCCATGCGTTTGGTTCAGAAATTGAAGTTCAAGAAGATGCGTTGCATCAAGTCACTGCGATTACTGGCAGCGGCCCTGCTTTCTTGTATCATGTGTTTGAACAATATGTAGAAGCGGGTGTCAGACTTGGTTTAGATAAAGAAGAAGTTGAAGAATCTATACGTAACTTGATAATCGGAACTGGAAAAATGATTGAGCGTTCTGATTTAAGTATGGAACAATTAAGACAAAACGTGACTTCTAAAGGTGGAACGACGCAAGCAGGCTTAGATGCTTTAGCTCAACACGATATTGAAAGTATTTTCGAAGATTGCTTCAATGCGGCAGTAAAAAGAAGTAAAGAGTTATCGAACGACGAATAAGTTAAAATTGATAAAAGAAATGCTGAGACAGTTAAATTATCTGCCTCAGCATTTTTATATTTCAAACGCATCAAAGTCTCTTACGAATTTAAATTTTAAATGTGGATAATGCTCTTGTAATTCAGCATACAACACGTCGATATCACTCAGGTTATAACGGTTACTAATATGATTCAACAATGCTTGTTTCGCATGAGAATCTTCTAATAGTTTTAATACATCTGAAATATGGCTATGATGATGACTATCCGCTAATGTTCTATCACCATCAATATATGTAGCTTCATGAACAATCACGTCAACATCTTCAGAAAGTAAATATTCATTTTTACAAGGCATGGTATCGCCGAATATTGCGATTTTAGGACCTATTTTATCTGAACCTTTAAATTGTGATGAGTCATAAGTTTGATTGTTGAATACAAAAGTATTTTGTTCTTTGACTTCTTGGTATTTTGGTCCTGGTTCCATACCGATAGCTTTTAATGCAGCGACATTTATTTTACCAGGTGTGGTTGGTGCTTCAATACGGTAGCCGAATGATGGTACACCATGATTCAAAGCATATGCACTGATTGTAAAACCTTCGTGATGGTAATGTAATTGTTCATCAATTTCTATAAATGTAATTGGATAATTTAATTTAGATAATGAGGCTTGTAATGTCATTTCAACATAGCTTTTAATACCTCTTGGCCCAATGATTGTTAAGGGTTTATCTTCCCCGCCTTGGAAAGAACGGCTTGTTAATAAGCCGGGTAAGCCGAATATATGATCACCATGCATATGGGTGATGAAAATATGGTCTACTTTTCCGAGTTTAATCGAATGATGCAAGATTTGATGTTGCGTTCCTTCTCCTACATCGAATAGCCATATTGAATTTGAATAGGGTTCTAAGTTGAGCGCTATTGCTTGTGTATTGCGTTCTTTGGTTGGCAACGCCGCTCCAGTACCTAAAAATGTAATTTCCATTATAACGCTCCTCTCTACACGTTAGTGTACCATATCTAAAATGACAAACACGAAGAAATTTAAGCATAAATGTGTTACATTAATTCTTCATAGTTTATAATAATAGCATATCTAATATAGAATTGAGGTTTTGAATCTTGAGTAATAAAAGAAAGCATATACCATGTTTGATTACAATTTTTGGAGCAACTGGTGATTTAAGTCATCGAAAGCTGTTCCCTTCACTATTCCATTTATACCAACAAGATAATTTAGATGAACATGTTGCAATCATTGGTATTGGCCGTCGTGACTATTCGAATGAGCATTTTCGCAACCAAGTTAAGTCATCTATTCAAGCTCATGTAAAAGATACAAAACACCTTGATCAATTTATGGAACATGTATTTTACTTCAAACATGATGTCAGCGAAGAACAAAGCTATGATGATTTATTGCAGTTTAGTAATCAACTCGATTCAGAATTCGGCTTACAAGGAAATCGTCTATTCTACTTAGCTATGGCCCCTAATTTCTTTGGTTTAGTTACGGATTACTTAAAATCATCTGGTTTAACTAAGACAAGAGGATTCAAACGCCTTGTAATTGAAAAACCATTCGGCAGTGATTTGGCTTCAGCTGAAAAATTAAACAAACAAATTAGAAAATCATTTAAAGAAAATGAAATTTACCGTATTGACCATTATCTTGGTAAGGATATGGTACAAAACATCGAAGTGTTACGATTTGCGAATGCGATGTTTGAACCTTTATGGAACAATAAATACATTTCAAATATTCAAGTGACTTCATCTGAGATTTTAGGTGTTGAAGACCGTGGAGGGTATTATGAATCTAGCGGTGCATTGAAAGATATGTTCCAAAACCATATGCTTCAAATGGTGGCGTTGTTAGCGATGGAACCGCCGATCAGTTTAAATAGTGCAGATATCCGTGCGGAGAAAGTAAAAGTGTTGAAGTCGTTGCAACCATTGGATTCTGAAGCGGTTCGTACAAACTTTGTACGTGGTCAATATGATGCTGGTGAAATTGATGGCAAGTATGTTAAAAGCTATCGTGAAGAAGATCGTGTCAGCGAAGACTCAATCACACCTACTTTTGTTTCAGGTAAAGTCATGATTGATAACTTCCGTTGGGCTGGTGTACCATTCTACATCCGTACTGGTAAACGAATGAAACGTAAATCTATTCAAGTCGTGGTTGAATTTAAAGAAGTACCTATGAACTTATATTACGAAAAAGATAAGCATTTAGATTCCAACTTATTGGTTATTAACATCCAACCTAATGAAGGTGTTTCTATTCATTTAAATGCGAAGAAGAACGTACAAGGTATTGAAACTGAACCAGTTCAACTATCATACTCAATGAGTGCACAAGATAAAATGAATACCGTTGACGCCTATGAGAACTTATTGTTCGACTGCTTAAAAGGTGATGCAACAAACTTTACACACTGGGAAGAATTAAAATCAACTTGGAAATATGTTGATGCAATTCAAGAAGAATGGGATCAAGTTGAACCTGACTTCCCTAACTACAAATCAGGTACTAACGGTCCATTAACAAGTGAATTGTTATTAAGTCGTGATGGATTCCACTGGTGGGACGATATACATTAATATCAGTTTAAATTTATGAAGACAAGACAGTGTCACAACATTGATACTGTCTTGTTTTTTTAACGTCTTTTTGTAGGAAAGTCATAGAAGAATACGGTATAATATAGGACAATAGTTATTTTAGGAGTGAGCAGTTTGGACGTTATCAAGCAAATACAACAGGCCATTGTTTATATTGAGGACCGTGTTTATGAGCCTTTTCATTTGCAAGATTTAAGCGATTACGTTGGCCTTTCTCCCATGCATCTAGATCAGTCTTTTAAAATGGTTGTCGGCTTATCTCCTAGTGAGTATGCAGAAGCTAGAAAATTAACGAAAGCAGCTGAAGATGTGATTGTAGGGGCTTTTCGTTTAGTAGATATCGCTAAAAAGTATCATTATGAAGATACAAATGATTTTGCTAATGCATTTAGTGATTATCATGGCATTTCCCCTATTCAAGCAAAGCTGAAGCAAGATGAGTTGAAAATGCAAGAAAGATTATATTTAAGAATAGCAACAACGGATCGTCCACCTTATACGTATAGATTAGAAAAATCTGAGGATCACGCATTAGTCGGTTATGCTAAATTTGTGAATACAGAGGACTTAAGCAATCCATTTCTTGTTGCTGATTTTTTAGAGGATTTATTAGTAGATGGTAAAATTAAAGAACTTGAACGTTATAACGATGTAAGTCCTCATGAACTATTTGTTGTAAAATGCCCACTGGAAAATGGTGTTGAATTGTTTATAGGTGTACCAAGCGAACGGTACCCCGCTCATTTAGAAAGTCGATTTTTACCCTCTAGACAATATGCTAAGTTTAATTTACAAGGTGAGATTGATTTTGCGGTTAATGAAGCATGGCACTATATTGAAACAAGATTGCAGCTGACGATGCCTTATGAAACTGAAGCTTTGTATGTAGAAGTTTATCCATTTGATATTTCCTTCGACAATCCTTTTACTAAAATTCAATTATGGTTGCCTGTTGATTTAGATGAATAATTAAAGTGAAAAGCACACTATCAGAAATGATAATCTGATAGTGTGCTTTTTATAGATTTATAAAATTATTTTTCTTCAGCCCAATGTGTATGGAATGTACCTTCTTGGTCTTTACGTTGATAAGTGTGCGCACCGAAGTAGTCACGTTGTGCTTGAATTAAGTTTGCTGGTAAGTTTTCTGAACGATAGCTGTCAAAGTAATTAATGCTCGCAGCAAATCCAGGTGTAGGAACACCATTTGCAACACTTTCAGCAACAACATCACGTAATGCTGATTGATAATTTGTTACGATATCTTTGAAATAAGGATCCAATAATAAGTTTTGTAATTCTGGATTATTATCATATGCCTCTTTAATTTTTTGTAAGAATTGTGCACGAATAATACAACCTGCTCTCCAAATCATAGCTAAATCGCCAAGTTGTAAGTTCCATTCGTTTTCTTCACTTGCTTTACGCATTTGCGCAAAACCTTGTGCATATGAACAGATTTTACTCATATAAAGCGCCTTACGGATTTTTTCTAAGAACTCATCTTTATTACCTTCAAATTTTGGTGATGGGCCAGTTAATTCTTTAGAAGCAGCGACGCGCTCATCTTTCATTGATGAGATAAAGCGTGCGAATACAGATTCAGTAATAATTGTTAATGGTACACCCAGTTCTAATGCATTAATAGAAGTCCATTTACCAGTACCTTTTTGACCTGCTTTATCCATTACTTTTTCAACTAATGGGGAACCGTCTTCATCAAGTTTGTTGAAGATTTCACCAGTAATTTCAATTAAGTAACTTTCAAGTTCGCCTGCATTCCATTCTTTGAATGTATTTGCGATTTCAGTATGTGACATATGCAATGCATCTTTCATTAATGCATAACTTTCAGCGATTAATTGCATGTCAGCATATTCGATACCATTGTGTACCATTTTAACGTAATGTCCTGCACCGTCTGGACCAATGTATGTTACACAAGGCGCACCATCGTCAGCTTTAGCAGAAATTGCTTCTAAGATATCAGCAACTTTGTCATATGCTTCTTTTTGACCACCAGGCATGATTGAAGGACCAGTCAATGCGCCTACTTCTCCTCCTGATACACCTGTACCAATAAAGTTAATGCCGCTTTCTGCTAATGCTTTGTTACGACGAATCGTATCTTGATAGTTTGTATTACCACCATCGATTAAAATATCACCATCATCTAATAATGGTAATAAACCTTCGATTGTCGCATCCGTTGCCGGACCTGCTTTAACCATTAAAAGAATTTTACGTGGACGTTCAAGTGAATTCACAAATTCTTCTAAAGAATAAGTTGGGTGAATATTTTTGCCTTTTGATTCTTCGACCATTGTGTCAGTTTTTTCTTTTGAGCGGTTATAAACTGAGACTGTATAGCCACGAGATTCAATATTCCAAGCTAGGTTTTTACCCATTACGGCTAAACCGACTACACCAATTTGTTGCGTCATATTACTTACCTCTCTTTGATAAAATTTTCTATTTTATTGTATCACAATTAGCGTTCCTGCTCACTTATTCAAGCTTAAAATCAATCGCTAGTTAATTCTACAATTTTAAGTAGTTGTTCAGCTAATAAATTTAAAGATTGAATTTCCATTCTTTCTTCAGTTGTATGGATATTTTGATATCCGATACCAATAATCACAGTTGGAATACCTAATGCGTTGATAATATTTCCATCAGAGCCGCCTCCGGCAACCACTGTATTTCCACTTAATCCTAAACTTTGTGCACTTTTTACTGCATATTGTGTCACTTTAGCATCTTCAGCTACTTTAAAACCTTGATAACTTTTACTTGTAAATACATCAGCACTGCAACCATAAGCTTCGGCAGTTTCCTCAAATACTTGTTTCATATGGTTGATTTGGGCTTCGATTTTGTTATTGTCATGTGATCTGGCTTCTGCATGTAATGTGACTTCGTCAGCGACTATATTCGTTGCTGAACCGCCAGTAAAACTACCGATATTGGCAGTTGTTTCATCATCGATTTTACCTAACTTCATTTTACTGACTGCTTTCGCCGCAATATTAATAGCACTTACACCTTTATCCGGTGTGCTGGCATGTGCTTTTTTACCATGAATTACTGCACTAAGTTTCATCTGTGTAGGTGCACCCAATACAGTTGTTCCAATTGGTGCACTAGCATCTACTGCGTATCCAAATTGTGCATCTAATAATTCAGGATTAAGCGCCTTAGCACCTAGTAAACCAGACTCTTCACCTACTGTGATAACAAATTGAATTTGGCCATGTGGGATTTGATTTTCTTTTAATACTTGAATTAATTCAAGTAAAGCAGCAATCCCTGCTTTGTCATCTGCGCCTAGTACAGTTGTACCATCTGAATAGATATATCCATCATCTTTGACGATAGGTTTAACGCCAATACCAGGTGCAACTGTATCCATATGACTTGTAAAATAAATTTTTTGGGTTTTATTGTGATTTTCTGTTGCCGCAAGTGTACAGATTAAGTTGTTTGCACCTAAGTCGGGCTGTTCACCTGCATTATCTTCTTTTACTGTTAAACCTAAACTTTCAAATTTTTCTTTGAGAATTGGTTGAATGATTTCTTCATGACCTGTTTCTGAGTCGATTTGTACCAATTCTAAAAATGTTTCTAGTAAACGTTGTTCGTTAATCATGTTCTAACCCCTTCCTATACTATGTTTAGTGTATACGATTTATCTGCTTTGTAAAACATATATGTTCTAAAAAATAGGTTAAAATCATGATATAATAATTTGTAAGCGTCAAGTTGAAAACATAACCATATTGATTTAAAATAAAGTACTATATTTATAATTAAGAAGAAAGTTTATCTGGAGGAGAATAACGTGTTTAAAGGCAAAGTCTCAAAAGTTGTTATCATCGTTATGTTGGTAGCAGTAATCGTTGCACTGATATTATCAAGTTTAGCACCATTGATGCAGTAATAAAAAATGAGGATGATCTGTAAAAAAGATCACCCTCGTTTTTTTATATTTCATCGTATAATTTTAACGATCCAAAATGAGATTTAATTTGTAAATAACGTTCTAGTTCACTAACAATTTGTATTTCGTTTGCACGATTGATTAAGGCTTCTTTCGACTGAGGCAGAGATTGATCATAAAGATCAATATGTAAATCATAAAGTGAATACAGACGCATCGCAGTATAATCATTACTATTAACGTTCTTAGCTATTTCAGCAAACAAATTACCTAAACGATGCATCATTTTATCTTCTGATTTTATATTCTTCAGCAGGTGTTCAATACGCTCTATTATTTCCAATTGTTCTTCTCTCATATCAAAATAATGATAATAAGAGTTTTCGTTACGAACAAAGTGATTTTTTACGTCTCTGAACGCATAAGATTTCGCTTTTTGGATTTCGAGTTCAATGTTTTTGAGTGGCACATCTACTGGATAATCTAAATCAAAACATGATTTACTGAATGCATTGAAAGTCTCAGTAAACTGTTTCTTTATTTTATGTTTATATTCTTTTAATTGTTTATCTAGACTTGGCATAATTAAGTTCATAATAAAAGCGATACCTAAGCCAACGATTAACAGTAAAACTTCATTGATAAATAAATGTAAATCAATAACTTTAGCATTAAAAACATGTAGCAATATAACGCAACTTGTAATAATACCTTCTTGTACCCCTAATACTACTGTTAAAGGTATAAAGAATAATACGATTAAACCTAATACAATTGCATTTTGACCAAGCAAACTAAAAACGATAGATCCTAATATCAATATAAGAATACAGGATACAAAACGAGAAACAATTGCTTGTAGGGAATGTACTTTTGTATGTTTAATACATAAAACAACTAAAATGGCACTTGAAGAAAAATTATCTAAACCAATTAATTTGGCAATAATTATTCCAAGTGCCATTCCTACAGCAGTCTTTATCGTTCTAAATCCTATTTTATAGGGATTAAAACGCATCATCTGCTTTACCTCTTATCGTTCTTCACAATATTTTTCGAATAAATTTTGAAGCTGTGTAATAACATCCATAATGTCATGGCCTTCTATTTGATGACGTTCAATCATTTCAGCAATTTTACCATCTTTAACTAACGCAAATGATGGACTTGAAGGAGCATAACCTTCAAAATAATCTCTCGCTTGTTGTGTCGCTTCTTTATCTTGTCCTGCAAAGACTGAAACTAAGCGATCAGGTAGTTTATCATAATGTAATGAATGTTCAGCAGCTGGACGTGCAATACCTCCAGCACAACCGCAAACTGAGTTAACCATAACAAGTGTAGTACCGTCTTGTTTTAATACAGCATCTACTTCTTCAGGCGTTGTAAGTTGTTCATAACCTGCTTTTTCTATCTCGTTACGTGCTTGTTCTACAACATCGTTCATATATAAATCGAAATTTAAATCCATATCGAAATCACCTTTCAGTTCTTAATAACGTTCTATTTTATTCTACTAATTAATTTAGTAATCTTCAACAGGATTAACTTTAACATTAAGAACAGTTTAATAAATATGCGTATGTTCGATTGTAAATTGTTCTACTCTATTTTTGATTGTGTTCATGAAACGACCAGCTTGTAAGCCATCTAAAATACGATGATCAATCGAAATACATAAGTTCACCATATTACGAATTGCAATCATATCATCAATCACAACTGGTTTTTTTACAATGGATTCTACTTGTAAAATCGCAGCTTGTGGGTGGTTAATAATGCCCATCGAAGAGACAGAACCGAATGTTCCAGTATTATTTACAGTAAAAGTTCCACCCTGTAAATCAGCTTGTGTTAATTTATTTTGACGTGCTTTTTGAGCTAATTCATTAACTTCGCGTGCAATTCCCTTAATTGATTTTTCATCTGCATTGTGGATGACTGGTGTATATAATTTATCCTCTACAGCTACTGCAATTGAGATATTGATATCCTTATGAACTTTAATTTCAGAGCCTTGCCAACTACTGTTTAACATTGGAAACTCTTTTAATGCTTCTGCAACTGCTTTAACAAAGAATGCGAAGAATGTTAAATTATAACCTTCTTTTGCCTTAAATTGCTTTTTATGATGATTTCTAGTTTTCACTAAGTTTGTTGCATCAGCTTCAACCATCATCCATGCATGAGGAATTTCTGAAACACTTTGAACCATATGTTTAGCAATCGCTTTACGCACACCATTTACAGGAACAGAATCAGCTGGAACAGTTGATTGTTCTGTAGATGCAGAAGGTTGGATATTTTCTTTTTCAGCAGGTTTATTTTGAATTGGTGTTGACCCAGCTTGAGTTGAGACAGCTTCTGGGTGAGCAATTACATATTCAATATCTTTTTTTGTCACACGACCTTCAAAGCCTGTCCCTTTAACTTGTGATAAATCAATTTGATGTTCAGAAGCTAATTTAAATACAACAGGTGAATATCTACCATTATTTAGTGGTTTATCAGAGGTAGCGTTCTTAAAATTTTGTTTAGATTCAGTTTGGGTTTCTGTTGATGTATTTTCATTTTCGGGTTTTTCTGTAGTTGCTGTTGATTCTGGTTTTGAATCAGATTCTGAAATCTCATCTGATGAACCTTCAGCATCAATTTCACAAATTGGAGTCCCGACACTAATAGTTTCCCCAGCTTCAACTAGGATTTTGGTAATTGTACCAGCTTCAGTAGACGGTACTTCCGCTGTTACTTTATCTGTAATAACCTCACAAATAGGCTCGTATTCTTCAATAGTATCGCCGACTTCTACTAACCATTGTTCAATTGTACCTTCATGTACACTTTCTCCGAGTTTCGGCATTTTGATTTCCATTTGATAAGCCTCCTATAATTTAGAAACGTGCAAGTTTTAACATTTTTGCTTTGATTTTATCTGGATTCATCATGAATTCATCCTCTAATGGTGGCGAGAATGGCATAGATGGCACGTCTGGACCAGCAAGACGCATGATTGGAGCATCTAAATCAAACAAGCAATTTTCAGCGATGATTGCTGATACTTCTGACATAATGCTGCCTTCCAAATTATCTTCAGTTACAAGTAAAATCTTACCTGTACGTTTTGCACGTTCAATAATCGTTTCTTTGTCTAATGGATAAACTGTACGTAAGTCGACAACTTCTACATCTATACCTTCTTCTGCTAAAACATCTGCAGCTTGTAAGCTGTAATTAACACATAAACCATAAGTAAAGACTGTAATATCATTGCCTTCACGTTTTACATCCGCTTTACCTAGTGGGACTGTATAATATTCTTCAGGTACTTCCTCTTTAAGTAACCGATACGCTTTTTTATGTTCGAAATAAAGTACAGGATCATTCGATTCAACTGAAGCTAATAGCAGACCTTTCGCATCATATGGTGTAGATGGAATAACGATTGTTAATCCAGGTGTAGATGCAAAAACACTTTCTATACTTTGAGAATGATATAAAGCGCCATGTATACCTCCACCAAAAGGTGCACGAATAGTGATTGGTGAACTCCAATCATTATTTGAACGGTAACGCATTTTTGCAGCTTCACTCATAATTTGGTTAGTCGCTGGTAAAATATATTCAGCAAATTGAATTTCAGCAATTGGGCGCTTACCTAACATAGATGCTCCGATAGCTGTACCAACGATATTTGATTCGGCTAATGGTGTATCGATGACACGTTCAATTCCGAATTTTTCTTGTAAGCCTTGAGTAACACCAAATACGCCACCTTTTTTACCGACGTCTTCTCCTAATACAAATACATCAGGGTCTTTTTCCATAGCCTGATAAATTGCTTGTTTGATAGCTGCTAAATAAGTGAGTTTAGCCATTATTCAAGCCCTCCTTCTTCGTAAACAAATGTATATGTTTCACTTGGATCTGGATAAGGAGAAGCTTCTGCTTCTTTTGTTGCTTTGTTGACGATTGATTTATTTTCTTTTTCAATTTCGTCGAACCAAGCTTGATCCGCAATGCCTAAATCCATCAGATGTGCTTTAAATTTAATATTGCAATCTTGAGATTTTAAGCCTTCTCTAATTTCAGGACTACGATATTGGTCATCATCATCAGAAGAATGTGCAGTCATTCTAGTACACATTGCTTCTAATAAAGTAGAACCCTCGCCACTTAATGCTCTTTCGCGTGCTTCATGCATAGCTTTATACATTGCAATTGGGTCATTTCCATCTACTCTTTCTCCGTGGATACCATATCCAAGCGCACGATCAGAAAGTTTTTCAGCAGCATATTGTAAGTGTGATGGGACTGAGATTGCATATTCATTGTTTTCAATCACACAAATAAATGGTAATTTTTGAACCCCAGCAAAGTTTAGTCCCTCATGGAAATCGCCTTGGTTAGATGTTCCTTCACCTAGTGTTGCCATAGCAATATTAGGTTTGCGATCCATTTTTAATGCTAAAGCTGCACCTACACCTTGTAATACTTGCGTGCCTACTGGTGAACTTTGTGATAAAATATCGACAGATTTTTTACTGTAATGTGAAGGCATTTGTTTACCTCCAGAGTTGATATCTCCTTTTTTACCAAAAGCTGACATCATTGTTTCAGCAGGTGTAATACCGAGATATGTGATTAATGCTAAATCACGATAATAAGGTGCTGAAACATCTCCTTTTTCCATCGCAAACGCCATACCGATTTGTGCTGCTTCTTGACCTTGGCAACTAATTACGAAAGGAATTTTGCCTGCACGGTTTAAGAGCCACATTCTTTCATCTAATTTGCGGCCAAGATCCATCCATTTATACATTTCTTTTAAATCATTTTCGGTCAGACCGGCAGATTTATAATCCATCATTTTCTATTTCCTCCTCATATTACGCATGAACAGAGCGTTTTGCTGCTTTAAGTCCAGCTTCCATTAGAACTTCTGAAAGTGAAGGATGTGCATGTGTTGTTAGTCCTAATTCAAGCGTAGATCCATTCATAAATTGTAGTAAAGCAACTTCGTTGATTAGTTCTGTTACACGTGGACCTATCATACTTAATCCTAATACAGAATCTGTTTCTTGGTCTACCACTACTTCACAAAAACCATCTTGTTGATTAGCATCTTCAATCACAGCTTTACCAATAGCTTTAAAAGGAACTTTAAAACTACGTGCTTTTTTATAATCTGCGGCTTTAGCTTGTTCTACATTCATGCCGATTGATGCGATTTCAGGATAAGTATAAACACATTTTGGAATTGCATTATAATCAACTGGAATTACTGAGTCTTCAAACATTGCTTCTACTGCAGTTGTCCCTTCTTTAGAACCAGCGTGTGCAAGTTGTAATTTACCGATGCAGTCTCCAGCTGCATAAATATGTTGTTCTTGGGTTTGTTGTTTGTTATTAACTTCAATAAAACCTTTTTCGTCTAAATTAATTTTTGTATTGTTTAAGCCGATATCCTCTGTATTTGGTTTGCGACCTACTGCTAATAAAATTTTATCTACTTGCAGTGTTTCATTTTCTAGTTTGATTTCAGCTGAATCATCACTAATTTGAATTTGGTCTTCAGATAATTGAATATTTTCACGAATCTGCACACCTCTATCATTCAAGTGTTTTTTTAATGTTTGTGTAACTGATTTATTTTCACTAGGTAAAATGCGTTCACCTGCTTCTATAACTGTTACATCAACACCAAAATCATTTAATAATGAAGCAAATTCCATACCAATAACACCACCGCCAATAATAGCAATGGACTGAGGAAGCTCTGTCATTTTTAAAATGTCATTGCTTGAAAGTACAACTTGGTGATCAAATGATAAGAAAGGTAATTCCGCTGGTCTAGAACCTGTCGCGATCAGCACATAATCATTCGGAATAAGTTCAGATGTACCATCTTCGTATTCAACAGATATTGTACCTGGTTGAGGTGAAAAAATTGATGAACCCAGAATACGTCCAGTGCCGTTGTAGATATCGATATGGTTGTGCTGCATTAAGTGCTTAACGCCAGTATGCATTTGTTCAACAATATCATTTTTTCGTTCATATACTTTATTATAATTCAAATTAAATTGTTCTGTTTCAATACCATATGCCGCAGCATGTTTAACTGTATGTAATACTTCAGCTGACTTTAACAAGGCTTTAGTCGGAATACATCCTTTATGCAGACATGTACCGCCGAGTAATTGATTTTCAACAATCGCGACTTTTTTGCCCAATTGAGATGCGCGGATGCCTGCGACATAACCTGCAGTGCCACCACCTAGAATAACTAAATCATATTGTTCTTCTGCCATGATTGATCTCCTAACTATATATTTTTACTTCTTCGCGTAAATTAACTGCTTCATAAACTTGATTTGCAAGAGCTTCCATCTCTAACTCGCCTGGATATACACTAACAGGAGCAATCCATTCTACATATTCTTGAATTTTATCCGTGATGAGTTGACTGTGTGCAATTCCGCCTGTTAAAAGAATTTGATCGATATCGCCTTTAAAAATAACAGCCCTTTCGCCAATTGTCTTCGCAATTTGGTAAATCATTGCATCTAAAATTAAATGAGTTGTTTTATTTACGCTATATTCATTCACTAACTGTTTCATGTTATTAGTAGAACATAAATTAACGAGTCCTGCTTTCTTGCTAATAAAGTGTTGAAGTGCTTCAGGTGAATACCCACGCTCAACTCCAAATTGATAAAGCATATCATTCGGAATTGTGCCAGCACGTTCTGGACTCATTGGACCTTCGCCGTATAAGCCTTCATTCACATCCACAACTTTACCTTGTAAATGCGCACCTACTGTAATACCTCCACCCATATGAACCACAATAACATTGACTTTGTTATAAGGCTTTTGAATGGACTTTGCATATTGACGTGCAACTGCCTTTTGATTTAAAGCATGAAAAACACTTCTACGCTTAATATCCTTTATACCTGTTATCCTTGCGATATCAATTAATTCATCAACAACTACAGGATCAACAATAAATACAGGTATATTTAGTATTTCTCCTAATTTATACCCTATAATCCCACTTAAATTGGAAGCATGTACACCATATTTGAAAGATCTTAAGTCTTCATACATTTTAGAATTCACTGTATATGTACCGCCAGCTATGGGTTTAAGTAGACCGCCTCTACAAGCTATCGCATCGATACTTTGCATCCCTGGAGTCTTTTCTTTTATAAATGATTTTATGGAATCAATTCGATATGATTCTTGATCAAGTAAAGGTTTTTGTGAGATGTTCAAATCATGATGAATCGTTTCCATTGAAACACAATTTTCATCTTGATAAAAGCCTATTTTTGAAGAGGTACTACCTAAATTTATGACTAAAATATTGGTCATATATTTCACCTGCTTTATATTGCATTCATGATGCAGTATTCATGTTTTCTCAAAACTACCCTTTATATTTTACCTTAATCTAGTATTCAATTAAAAGTAATCCCCTATAAAAGTAATGACTTGTTACCCTCAAATAGTTATTTTGCAGTTTAAATCTCTAAAAACAAAATAAAAAGTACGACTTTCACTGACAAATGAAAATCGTACTTTTTAATTTATTAGCCTTAAACGTTATAGAAACCTGAATATCACATAATAGATTTGTATGTCATGATTTAATTTTGATACAAAAGATTAGTTATGACGAAAACCTAATATGAGTCTGAAAATGATGGATATCATAACTATGGCTATTCCAACAATTGAGAAATTGAATAGATTAGTAGGTTTCATTATAGAAGAAAACACCCAAGTTCCTAACGGCATAAATAGTATTGCAACTGAAAATATAATCCCAAAAACTCTTCCTAAATATATGTCTTCAACATTTCTTTGAGTATATGAAAAAATTTGCATGTTAAACATTGTTAAAAATAAATTGAAAATTAATGGTATGAGTAGAATCACAAAATAGATATGTAGTAATAAGTATACAATTGGGCAAACACTTAATGAGGTTCCTGAAATTCCTAATAAAGTCATCAATTTCTGAATTGGTAGATCTTTTTTGATATTCCTATTATTTATGCGCCAATTATTTCACCAATAGCTTCAGCAGTTAAAAATGAACCATATAAACCTATTGCTATATCAGGAAATATTTGATTACTAAATGGCAGTAGTAAGTTATAAGCTGCAAGAAAAAAGTTTACAAGTACAGAAAGTACAACTATCAAAAAAATCTCTTCATGGTGCAATAAATATTTAAAACCTGAAATTAAATCGTTAAAAGGATTTATTTGAAATATCTTTGCTTTTAAGAAAAATCGTACTATATTCTGAGGAATTGATACTATTATTCATGAAAATAGGAACAGAAATGAATTTACTCATCCTGTTCCTATTTAGTAAAAAGTTAGATTTCAATGGAATTTTTCATATGTCTATTTTAATGTATGCAGTGCCAAAATAGCTGAATTAACTTTGTTTTGTATAGAATCTGCTCGAGACGTTAAAACAATCGGGAATTTCGATCCTAAAATTAAATTAGCCGTTTGGGCATTTGCAAAATAAGTTAATGATTTATAGAGTGTGTTGCCGACGTCAAGATGTGGAACAATCAACGCGTCAACATCACCAGCGATTTCAGATTCAATACCCTTTTCAATTGCACTTTCTTTATCAATCGCGTTATCAAAGGCGAATGGTCCTTCAACCTTTAAAAAATTATGTTGTTTAAAGTGTGCGGCAATTTCTGCAGCATCTACTGATGAAGGAATTTTGGTTGTGGGATGCTCTAATGATGATAATAATCCCACATTTAAACTTTTATAACCAATATTCTTCGCAAAGCTTTCAATATTTTCAATCATATGAATACGATCATCTATGCTAGGCTTTACATTTAAAGCAACATCACTAATGATTAACATTTTGTGATATGAAGGAATATCGAAACATGATACATGATTTAAGAAACGTCGTTCATCCATAAATGACTTATGTTTTAGTACAAAAGATAAGATTTCTGATGATGGTAAGTTACCCTTCATTAAAACATGAGTTTGTTCTGAGTTTAAATCATCTGCACACTTCTTAAAGACATCCTCACGCTCGTGAAATGTTCGTAAGTGTATACGACTTAATAAGTCCCCTTCTATATTAAAAGAACGTATTAATTCAGTTGGATCTTTAGTACCGTAGAGCGTAACATGGCATTTTGTTTGTTTAAGCAATTGTACAATCGCAGCTATTGTTTTCTCGTCATTCGCAAATAAAACACCAATGTTACCTTGTAACTCTTTAGTATTAGAGATCAATGTTTCGAATTCCATAGTTAATCTCCCCTCATTTCAAATAGATTACAGCGCATGATTTTGCTCTATCATTTCTTTAGCATTTTCTCTTGTCAATTTCGTCACATTAGCACCAGAAATCATTCGTGCAACTTCATCTATACGATTTTCTCCAGTTAATTCTTCAACATGTGTTGTTGTTCTATCATCTTGTGATGCTTTGCTGATTAGTAAGTGATGATCACTCATAGATGCTACTTGTGGTAAGTGTGAGATACATATAACTTGAATATATTCAGAAATTGCACGCATTTTTTCAGCCATTTTTTGAGCTGCAATACCAGAAACACCAGAATCAACTTCATCAAATAGTATAGCAGTTTGACCTCTAGATTTAACAAAAATACTTTTTAAAGCTAACATGATACGAGATAATTCTCCGCCCGAAGCAATTTTAGCCAAGCTTTTAAGTGGTTCCCCTTTGTTAGGGCTGATTAATATTTCTATTTTTTCTATACCCTCTGCATTCGGTTCATCTAAAGGTTTGAATGAGATTTCGAGATTGGCATCTTTCATTTGTAAATTTTGAATTTCTTCTACAATATGATCTCTTAGTTCACGCGCCACTTTTCTTCTTTCTTTTGAAAGCATTTGACCTTCTTTATTTAATTGTTTTTGTAACTGAGTAATCTCTTCTTTTAAGTTTGCTGTACTTTGCTCATAATTTTCTATTTTGTTAATCTCATCATCTAGTTTAGCTTGATACTGTATTAAACTAGAAATATCTTTACCGTATTTTCTTTTAAGATTATTTAGTAAATTCATACGAGATTCTAGTTCATTTAAATACTGTTCATCAAATTCTGTATTTGATAATTCATCATACAACTCATGCTTAGCATCCTCTAACGTATAGTAAAATTGGTCGACTTGCTCTTTAAGTTCGGTGAACTTTTTAGGAATAATTTCATCAATGTTCGCAAGTTGCAGACTCAATTCATATAAACGATCCGGGATAGCTTGTTCATCTGTTAAAGTTGCATGTGCAGCATTTAAAGCCAAACTTAAATTTTCAGAATTCTGAATGCGTTTAATATCAGCTTCAAGTTGTTCAACTTCGCCTTCTTGTAAATTGGCTTCAGATAGTTCATCAGCTTGGAACTTCATTAGATCTAACCTTTGTAATAAAGCTTGATCAGCAGATTCCAACTCATCGAGTTCACGTGTTTTATCTTTAAAAGTTTGATACGTATTTTGATATTGTTTTAAAATATCATCATATTTGCCATCTGAATATGAATCAATCAGTTGAAGATGGTACTTTTGTTTTAACAGTGATTGTGTCTCGTGTTGACCATGGATATCAAGTAATTCTTGCATAATTAAACGTAAATCATGCAATGTTACTGTTTGGTTATTTACTTTGCACAAACTTTTACCTGAACTGAAGATCTCCCTTTTAACGATTAAGAAATCTTCATCAGCATCAACTTCTAATTCGTTCAAGGTTCTAATCACTTCGGGATTATTATCAATATCAAAGATACCTTCTATGGTTGCTTTTTTTTCGCCATGACGAACAAAATCTGAAGATGCACGCATGCCTATAAGTTGTCCAATAGCATCGATGATAATAGATTTCCCTGAACCTGTTTCACCGCTTAATACGGTTAATCCGTTTCCAAAGTTAATTTCTAATTCATCAATGATAGCAAACTGTTTAATTGTTAGTGTTTGTAACATGGCTTATCGCTTCCTTATAACAAATTAAAAATACGTGTTTTGATAGCATTTGCAGCATCCTCATCGTGACAAATGAGTAAGCAAGTATCATCACCACAAATAGTGCCGAGTACTTCATCCCAATCGATTTGGTCTAAGATAGCACCGATTGATTGAGCATTACCTGGAAGTGTTTTTAATACTAATAAATTACCTGTACCCTCAATATTTACAAAGGAATCCATTAAATAACGTCCAAGTTTCTCTAACGGATGGTATTTTCTATCATTTGGCAAACTATAAATATATTGACCTGTCGGGGCAGGTACTTTGATTAACTGTAATTCTTTAATATCTCGTGAAACCGTTGCTTGTGTCACATTCAGATCAAATGAATTTAAACGTTTTACTAATTCATCTTGAGTTTCAACCTGCTCAGTGGATATGATTTCTCTAATTTTTATGTGTCTTACTGATTTTTTAGCCACTTTTCTTACACCTCAAATTACGAATATTTATACATTCATAGTATCACATGTTCAAACAAAATGCTTTTATTTTCTTCTTATATCGCTTATTAATATCCAATAATAGTGCATATTTATAAAAAAATCATAAATAGAAATAAGCTAAGTCTAAATTGAATATTAGGACTCAGCTTATAATTTTAGTGATCACGTTTATAGAACAACTGTGTCAGACTTTCAAGCTCAGTTGTATCATATTGTTTATCAGATAATTGTTTCAAACATTGGTTCGCTTGCTCAACGTGATATTGAAGTCGTTGTTCTGTTTTTTCTAGACCAAGTAAAGTCACATAAGTGCTTTTATGATTTTTCTCATCGCTGCCAACAGGCTTACCTAATTTTTCAGCATCTCCATAGACATCGAGTAAATCATCTTTAATTTGGAAAATTAAACCTAAATGTTCACTATACTTATCAAGAATCTCGGATACTTCAGTATCAACTTTTGCGATTGTTGCTGCGGCATTGATTGCGAAAGACAGTAAAGCACCGGTTTTTTCACGATGGATTTGTTGTAAAGTCTCTAAAGATATTTTTTTATTTTCACTTTCCATATCTAATGTTTGTCCGCCAATCATACCTAAATGACCACTCGCATCAGAAAGTTGGGATGTTAAAGCTACTTTAGTTTCAGCATCAATTGCATTATCTGTGCTTATTAAGTTAAATGCTTTTGTTAATAACGCATCCCCAGCTAATAATGCTTTCCACTCACCGTATACTTTATGATTTGTTAATTTGCCTCTACGATAATCGTCATCATCCATAGCAGGCAAATCATCATGTATGAGCGAGTATGTGTGCACCATTTCTAACGCTAATGCGGTACGAATACCCTTAGTGTAAGTATGGTTTTTAGACAGCATTTTTAAAGTTTCTAATAATAGGACTGGTCGTATACGTTTTCCTCCAGCTTCAAGAGAATAACGCATACTTTCTTCTAAATTAGTGCCGAGAGCTGAATCAGGAATTGTTTCTAGTAATTGTTGGTTGATTAGTTCAATCATTTTATTCATTTTCATTCTCAGCTGATGTCTCAGCTTGTTCTCCATCATTAGATTTCATGAGTTCATTTACTTTCTTTTCAGCATTTTTCAATGTTTCATCACAAGATGCTGAAAGCTTCATCCCTCTTTGATATAAGTCTAATGCTTCTTCCAAAGAAACTGTTTCATTATCTAATTTTTTTACGATGTTTTCTAACTCTACCATCATATTTTCGAAACTTTGCTCATTACTCATCTTTATTGCACCTAACTTTCTTAACTATTGCATCAACTTCGCCATCTTTCATGGTTAAACTGATGTGGTCATTAGTTTTTAATGATTGCGTACTTGTAATAACTTGTTCATCTTTATTGACAATCGTGTAACCGCGCAACATTGTATTGGTTGGACTTAAATTATTTAAATTTTCTAATCGCTGTGCCAACATCGTTTTAGCATTACTCAAAATATTATTTATTGATTTGTTTAATACCTTATCAAGTTGAGATTTGTTTAAAATAGCTTGTTGCGTATGTTGTTTTAAATCTCTAACATTTATGCGACTGTTTAGCAAATCAATACGTTGTCGTAAATGAGTCAAATGATTAGTCATCGCAAGACTTAGTTGTTTTTCTAATTCATCTCGTCGTTGGATTTGTTGATCATACAACAACGATGGCTGTTTAAATTTATAATAAGAAGCTACATGTTCTAAATGTTTTTTCTTATTATTAATTAATTGGACGATGTGTCTGGATAGACTTAACTCTATTTGTTTGATGTATTGTGTCAGCTCAACTTGATCAGGTGTTGCAATGACAGCAGCTTGAGTTGGTGTAGCAGCCCTTACATCAGCTACAAAATCGCTTAATGTGAAATCTGTTTCGTGACCTACTGCTGAGATAACAGGAGTTTGTGTATTAAAGATTGCTCGTACTACATCTTCTTCATTGAAATTCCATAAATCCTCAATAGATCCTCCACCACGTCCTAAAATGATGACATCTGCACCAAGAGTATCAGCATATTGTAATTTTTCTACAATATCATTTTTAGCTTGTTCGCCTTGAACTAATGTACTAATTTGAATTTGTTCTACTAATGGAAATCGACTGTTTATTGTTGAGTGAATATCTCGTATTGCTGCACCTGTACTCGCGGTAAGGACTGCAATTTTTTTAGGGAACTTAGGAATCGGCTTTTTGTGGCTCATATCAAATAAACCTTGCTTAGTTAAGGCCTTTTTAAGCTCTTCTAGACGTTGATATAAGTTGCCAATTCCGTCTAGATGCATTTTATTTACATAAATTTGATAATTCCCACGTCTTTCGTAAACACTTACGCGTGCTTCTATTAAAACTTCATCACCTTCTTTGGGTGTGAAATCTAGTTTATTAGCTTGTGCTTTAAACATCATAGCGTTTACGACGCTATGATTATCTTTTAAATTAAAATATAAGTGACCGCTACTATGACGTTTAAAGTTTGATAATTCACCTTTTAATAAAACCGATTGCAGATGCGGATCTTGGTCGAATTTATATTTGATATATTTAGTTAAGGCTGTAACGCTTAAATAATCGGACATACTTATCACTCTATCCTATTGATTTAAATTACTTAATACACCGTTGATAAAACGATAATGGTCTTCGTCACTAAATTGCTTAGCAAGTTCAACAGCTTCGTTAATAACCACTTTTGGTGGTGTATCACTATGCTCTAGTTCAAAAGCTGCAATTCTTAAAATGATACGGTCTGATTTCAATAAACGAGAGATTTTCCAATCTTTTAAATTCTCTTGGATTTTTTGATCGAGTACAGGTTCATGATCTTTTACGCCTGATACTAACCAATGAATAAAATCGAATTCTAAATCTGGGTAATCATCTTTAATAAAATTAATGGCTTCATCTATAGATAAATCTGTATTCTTCATTTCAAGTTGAAACAGTGCTTGAAATGCTTGGCTTCTTGATTCTTTACGACTCATTGAGCGTGCTCCTTTGTTACTTATTTCTTGTTATTTTCAACTTCAATATGCGTAATATGAACGTTGACTTGTTTAGGAACTATAGTTGTCATATTGCTGAGGGAATTGAAAATTGTTTGTTGAATTTTCAATGCTGTTTGAGAGATGTTGATACCATACTTAAACTCACAGAATACATCTATATAAATTCCATCTTCTTTTGTTTCAAGTTTAATACCTTTAGTTAAATTTTTACGATTCAACTTTTCAGGTGAAGCATTTTTGATTTCAGCAAAGTGTCCAGTTAATCCATCTATTTCAGATGTTGCAATACTTGCAATTGAGATTAGTACTTCTGGAGAAATTTCTACTCTGCCTAAATGTGCATGTGTATCTTCGGATACTTTAACCATGTGAATGCCTCCTTCTTAATCTTCTTTCATAATATCATTTTGCTCTAAGAATTTAGTGCTATATTGTCCACTATTGAAAATTTCGTTTTCTAATAAACGAATATGGAATGGTATTGTAGTGTCTATGCCTAATACTAAGAACTCGCTTAAAGCACGTAGACCTGCCATAATTGTTTCTTCACGTGTAGGTTCATGCACAATTAATTTAGCAACCATAGAATCGTAATAAGGTGGAATAGTATAGTTTGTGTAACAAGCTGATTCTATTCTTACTCCGTAACCGCCTGGTGCTAAATATTGTGTGATTTTACCTGGTGATGGCATAAAGTTTTTATAAGGGTTTTCAGCGTTAATACGAAATTCCATTGCATGACCATTGATTTTAATATCATCTTGAGTGAAAGGCAATGGCTCACCCATAGCAACTAATAATTGTAATTTGACTAAATCAATCCCGGTTACCATTTCTGTAACAGGGTGTTCAACTTGAATCCTAGTATTCATCTCCATGAAGTAATATTCATCAGTATCTAAGTCATAAATATATTCAATTGTACCTGCATTTTCATAGTTTACTGCTTTAGCAGCTCTGATAGATGCTTGACCCATTTCATGTCTTTTTTCAGGAGTTAATATAGGTGACGGTGCTTCTTCGACAAGTTTTTGCATTCTTCGTTGAATTGTACAGTCACGTTCTCCTAACTGAATCACATTACCAAACTGGTCACCAATAATTTGGAATTCGATATGACGGAAATTCTCAATGAATTTTTCAAGATAAAGTCCGCCATTACCAAAGGCAGTTTCTGCTTCTTGTTGTGTCATTTTGTAGCCATTTTCTAATTCTTTTTCATCTCTAGCTACACGAATACCTTTACCACCACCGCCTGCAGTAGCTTTAATGATAACGGGATAACCGATTTCTTCCGCTGTTTTCTTAGCGTCTTCGATTGAATCTACTAGTCCGTCACTACCTGGAACAACTGGTACGTTTGCGTTAATCATTTCATCTTTGGCTACGTCTTTGATCCCCATCTTTTGAATAGATTCGTAACTTGGACCAACAAACTTAAGTTGACACGCTTCGCATAATTCTGCAAAATCCCCATTTTCTGCTAAGAATCCATACCCAGGATGAACTGCATCGCATCCAGTAGAAGTAGCAATAGATAAGATATTTGGAATGTTTAAATATGAATCTTTAGATTGTGTAGGACCCACACAGTACGCTTCATCAGCAATTTGAGTATGTAGTGCTTTTTTATCCCCTTCAGAATAAATTGCAACTGTGTGTAACCCTAAGTCTTTACACGCTCTGATGATTCTAACGGCAATTTCACCGCGATTGGCAATTAAAACTTTTTTCATAATTATTTCACCTTAAATAACGGTTGGCCATACTCTACCATTTGTCCGTCTTCAACTAAGATTTCAGTAATTTCCCCAGAAACTTCTGCTTGAATCTCATTAAATAACTTCATAGCTTCTAAAATACATACTGTTGAATCGTTTGATACAGTATCCCCAACTTTTACATAAGCTTCTTCTTCTGGTGACGGTGATTTATAGAATGTTCCTACCATTGGTGCGTTAATTGTTTTCCCCTGATCAGCTTCTGAATTTGCAGCAGAAGAAGCTTCGCTGACAGCTGAATCATTTTGAACAGGTGCTGGCGCAGCTGCTTGTGCAGGGAAAGCTTGTTGAGAAATTTGTGGTGTAATGATTTCTCTTTCTTTCTCTTTCTTTAAATTAATGATACTTCCCTTGTTATCTTCTATATTAATTTCAGTAAGATTTGAATTATCTAGTATTTCAATTAATTCCTTGATTTCTTTAAAATTCATAGTACTGCTCCTTCAGATTGTTTTTACTCTTCTTGTATATTTTACTTGACTGAAATTATCAATTCAAGCATATCACTGTAACTTTAAACTTTCTCATCGTGTAATTTAACGATAATAAAATAAAAGAACCCCTTTCATTCATCGAATCCATCAGCATAAAATTGCTGATAATCATTAATGGATAGGATGTCAGAAAAGGGGTGATTTAAAATTTAGGCTCTTGAAACGTAACTGCCGTCGCCAGTGTTGATTACGAGAACGTCTCCTTCGTTAACGAATAAAGGTACGTTAAGCGTATATCCAGTCTCTACTGTAGCTGATTTAGTTGCACCAGTTGCAGTATCACCTTTAATACCAGGCTCAGTTTCTGTTACAGTAAGCTCAACAGTTTTTGGTAATTCTACACCAATCGTTTCGCCTTCATAAGTTTGGATTTGAACTTCCATGTTTGCTTTCAAGTATTTTAATGCTTCTTCTAAATAATCTCCAGGCAATTCAGTTTGTTCAAATGTTTGATTGTCCATAAATACATGAGTGTCACCATCTGCATATAAATATTGCATACGGTGGTTTTCAATCATTGCTTGTTCTACTTTTTCACCTGCGCGGAATGTTTTTTCTTGAATTGCGCCAGTTCTTAAGTTTCTTAATTTAGAGCGAACAAATGCTGAACCTTTACCTGGTTTTACATGTTGGAAATCAATAACTTTCCAAATACCATTATCAACAGATATTGTTAAACCTGTTTTAAAATCATTAACCGAAATCATTCAGTTTCCTCCTCATATACGCTTTCATTATAAAATAATAAGGTCTTTTGTGCATTTAGTAAAGACTTCATTACCATTTTCTGTGATTAAGATGTCATCTTCTATTCTGATGCCACCCAGTCCCTCTATATAGATACCCGGTTCTACCGTTACGCAATTATTTGGAACTAATACATAATCAGATTGTTTTGCAAGCATTGGTTGTTCATGAATTTCTAAACCAATACCATGACCTGTTGAATGTCCGAAATTATCTCCATAACCGTAACTTGCGATAATATCACGTGCGATAGCATCTGCCTCTTTACCTGTCATTCCTGCTTTAATTTGTGCGACTGCAGCTTTCTGTGCTTCTAATACAATATTATAAGCTTCTACTAGTTTAGGATCTGGTTGGCCGATTGCAAAAGTACGTGTGATATCAGATACATAACCATTATAATATGCACCAAAATCTAAAGTGATCAACTCGCCTTCTTCAATCACTTTATCGCTTGCTACACCGTGTGGTAAAGCACCTCGATATCCTGAAGCAACGATCGTGTCAAATGAAGGGCCGCTTGCTCCTAATTTTAACATTTTACTTTCTAATTCAGCTTTTAATTCTTGTTCAGTCATTCCTGCTTTTGCGATACTTAAAATATGTTCATACGTTTTGTCTACAATATCTGCAGCTTTTTGAATCGTATCAATTTCTGATTGATCTTTAATAGCTCTGATATCTTCAATTACATTACCGACACTTTGATATTCAACGTCTGAATCATTTAATTGTTGGAATGTATCATAGCTTACGATGTGCCCTTCAAATCCTGCATATTTCACTTGGTTTTGTTCGAGAACATCTTTAACTTCGTCAATTAAACCTGCAGAACGATTCACAATTTCAAATTCAGAAGCTTGATTTGTAGCTTGATCGATATAACGGAAATCCGTGATCAAGATGCGACGCTCAGGTGTAATTACTAATGCACCGCTCGTACCAGTAAACCCTGATAAATAACGGCGGTTGTAATCAGATAATACAACTAACGCATCTAAATTTTTTTCTGAAATAATTTGATTTACTTTTTCAATTCTAGACATACATACTCCTCCTATGTCATTCTTAATCATGTAATTTTTTGGAGCTGTGATAGTGACTATATCACTTTTATTATAACCAAAGTTTATCACAAAGCGCATAGAACTATAAGCTTTTATACCTTATATCAAAGAAGAATTCCCAAAAAGTATAAGAAAATTAAAGTGCAAACTGAAATATAAGAATCTGAGAACTAAATATGATAAAATATTGCTATAATATTTGCTTTTGAATTAGGAGAAGGTTATGAAAAAGAAATTTATTTCGATTATTGGAGCAACGATTTTACTAACGGGCTGCGGGAGTCAAAACTTAGGTCCACTTGAACAAAAAACTACTAAATTAAGAGATGATAATCATCAATTAAAATTAGAAAACCAAGAACTAGAGCAAAATATCAGTGATTTAAAAGATAAAGAAAAACAACTCGGCGCTGATAAAAAGAATACTAAAGAAGCAGCACAAAATAGCATGAAAACCAAAAATGCTAACGCGACATCAGATTACTATCAAAAAGTGACTGATACATTAAAGGATTATCACAAAATTGAAAGTGATGTCCAAAAGAATAAACGAAAAGAAGCTGTGGTCAGCAAACTCGATAAAATAGTCACTGATTTACAAAGTGCACATGATAAATACAAAATCGATCTTGAAAAAAGTAGTATGTCTGATAAAGATAAATCTGATAATAAAAACATTGAAGAACTTAATAATAAGTTGGTCAGTGCATTTAAAACTATCAGAGATGGTTACTCTACAAAAAGTGATAAGAAAATAAAACAAGGCCAACAAGAATTAGCACAAATTAAAGTTAGTAAAACTAATTCATAAAGCAAGAAGTATTGAAAGGTGAAAACATGCGTAAAGTATTATTTTATCTCATATTATTAATTGCGCTTATCGGGTTAATATTGAACTTAGATTCAATATTATTTTCCCTTGCAAGAACGATAATTAGCTTAGCTATTATCGCAGGTATTGCTTACTTACTGTATTTCTTCTTCTTTTTAACAAAAGATCAAAGGAAATATAAAATAGCAAAATGGAAATATAGAAACCGTCGTAAATAAAAATGAAATCCCCTGACCACCGTTTAAATAGAGGTTCAGGGGATTTTACTTATTTTCTATAAGTCCACTCTTCAGATTTGTATTTTTCTGCAAGTTCTTTTACTTCAGCTTGTTGTTCTTTAGTAAGTTCTAATGGTTTAAAGTTAATATTCAACCCTTTTTGGAATCCTTTTTCAAATGCTACTTCCATTTCTTCAATCGAAATTGTTTTATCCGAAATATCATTTATCGCAACAGCTTTATCTACAAAAGCTTGCTTCATTTTATCTTTTAAGCGGTCATTTTTAAAGATAAACATATCAAATAAGTCATCAATATCAATATCTTTTAAAATAGAACCATGTTGAAGTATAACGCCTTTTTGTCTAGTTTGTGCGCTACCTGCAATTTTTCTTCCTTCTACGACGAGTTCATACCAGCTTGGAGCATCAAAGCAAACAGAACTTCTTGGTTGTTTCAATTTTTCTCTTTCTTCTTTACTTTTAGGAACAGCAAAATAAGCGTCGAAGCCTAATAACTTAAATCCCTCTAATAAACCTTGTGAAATGACTCTGTATGCTTCTGTAACTGTTTTAGGCATATTAGGATGAGACTCAGGAACGATTACGCTATATGTTAGTTCTTTATCGTGTAATACGCCTCTTCCACCTGTTTGTCGTCTTACTAAGCCATAGCCTTTTTCTTTGACCTTTTCAATATCAATTTCTTTCTTTAATCTTTGGAAATAACCAATAGAAAGCGTTGCTGGATCCCATGTATAAAATCTGATGACAGGATCGATTTCACCTCTGGATACAAAGTTTAATAAAGCTTCATCCATAGCCATATTATAAAATGGGTCATGACTGCCCGAATTAATAAAATTCCATGTTTCTGTCAATTTTAAAATCTCCAATCACCTTGTATTTAACTATATGTATGTATATTACCATACATACAGCATATTTGATTAATATTCATGGCTGGATTTTCTTCAGTAAATATTAAATCTGATTTGCATTTTTGTACAAAATGAAATCTCGGTTCATTTCTGAGAAAAACTTTTTGATAAATGAGTGAAACAGTCTTATAATTGTAGTATCGGTAAATATAGGAGGAAGCAAGATGAATAGCTTTTGGATAATCATTTTAGCTGTTTTAGTTATTATTGCTGTATATATGTTAATCCAATTTTTCATCAATAAAAGAGCTGTAACAGAATTAGATCAAGAAGAATTCCATAAAGGTTTACGTAAAGCTCAAGTGATTGATGTAAGAGAAAAAGTTGACTATGATTATGGCCATATTATTGGTGCCAGAAACATTCCTATGACGCTTTTTAGTCAACGATTTAAAGGTCTAAGAAAGGATCAGCCTATTTATTTATGCGATGCCAATGGTGTAGCAAGTTATAGAGCAGCGCGTATTTTAAGAAAAAATGGATATAGAGATATCTACATGCTTAAAGGCGGTTACAAAAAATGGACCGGGAAAGTTAAATCAAAAAAATAGCATTATAATTAAAATGTAGCAGCGATGAATTGTCATTGCTGCTTTTTTCATGAAGAAAACCCTCGTTCATTAAAAACGAGGGTTTAATCATTATTGATATTAAAGTTTTTCTTCGTGTAAGTTTTCGAATTTCAAGACTGGATGTCTAGCTGCCTTAGTCTCATCAAGTCTATCGATTACTGTATTATGAGGTGCTTCAAGCACTTTATCTGGATCTTCTTTTGCTTCTTCAGCGATTTGAATCAATGCATCACAGAAGTAATCTAATGTTTCTTTAGATTCTGTTTCTGTAGGTTCAATCATCATACCTTCTTCCACATTAAGCGGGAAGTAAATTGTAGGTGGATGAACACCGAAGTCTAATAAACGTTTCGCCATATCTAATGTACGAACGCCTTCTTTTTTCTGCTTAGATCCACTTAATACGAATTCGTGTTTACAATATTGGTTATATGGAATTTCAAATGCATCTTTCAGACGTGCTTTAATGTAGTTGGCATTAAGCACTGCTGCTTCTGAAACTTCTTTAAGACCAATGTTACCCATTGTTCTAATATACGTATAAGCACGTAAGTAGATTCCAAAGTTACCGTAGAATGGTTTAACACGACCGATAGAATCTTTAATATCGTTGTCATATTTATAAGTGTCGCCATCTTTGATTACCATTGGTTTTGGTAAGAAGCTAGCAAGTTCTTTTTTAACTCCAACTGGACCTGAACCTGGTCCACCACCGCCGTGAGGCCCAGTGAATGTCTTGTGTAAGTTCAAGTGAACAGCATCAAAGCCCATGTCTCCAGGTCTTACTTTATCCATAATCGCGTTTAAATTTGCGCCATCATAGTATAATAAGCCGCCAGCATCATGAACAATTTTTCCAATTTCCATAATGTTATGTTCAAAGATACCTAAAGTATTAGGGTTTGTTAACATAATTGCTGCTGTATTTTCATTAACAAGAGTTTTTAAATCTTCTACGTCTACTTCGCCGTTTTCATCAGATTTAACTGTAACTGATTTGAAGCCAGCGAAAGCTGCAGAAGCAGGGTTTG
Source organism: Staphylococcus sp. HMSC055C03 (assembly GCF_001809385.1). Lineage (NCBI taxonomy): Bacteria > Bacillati > Bacillota > Bacilli > Caryophanales > Staphylococcaceae > Staphylococcus > Staphylococcus sp. HMSC055C03. The sequence continues at coordinate 7,410 of NZ_KV797494.1, read as the reverse complement.
TACCATGTGCTGAGTCAGGTACAATGACTTCATCACGGTGACCTTCACCGTTTTTTTCATGATAAGCTTTGAAAATCATTAATGCAGTCCACTCACCATGTGCACCTGCTGCAGGTTGTAATGTTACTTCATCCATGCCTGTAATTTCTTTTAATTCTTCTTGTAAGCTATGAATGATTTCTAAAGAACCTTGAATTTGAGATTCTTCTTGTAATGGATGTGCTTCAGCAAATCCAGGAATACGTGCTGCTTTTTCATTGATTTTAGGGTTGTACTTCATTGTACATGAACCTAAAGGATAGAAACCAGTATCTACACCGAAGTTCTTGTTAGATAACTCAGTATAGTGTCTTACTAAGTCTAATTCTGATACTTCAGGGAATTCTGCTTTGTTTTTACGGATAAATTTATCATCTAATAATTCTTCAACTGCATTTGTATCAATCTCTTTTTTCGGAAGAGAGTATGCATATCTTCCTGCTCTTGAACGTTCGAAAATTAATGGACTTGATTTACTGACCATTAATCTCACCCACTTTCTTCACAAAAGTATCAATTTCATCTTTTGTTCTTAATTCAGTGACAGCAACTAGCATTGCATGTCCCATATCGTCATTGATTTCAGTTAAATCGAAACCGCCAATAATGCCCTCTTCTAATAATTGACCATTTACTTCTTTAACAGGTTTGTCCAACTTAATAACGAATTCATTATAAGATGTACCTGGTAATACTTCTACACCTGCTTTTTCAAACTCTTTCTTAGCATAGTTAGCATTTTCAAAGTTTTGTTCAGCAATATCTTGAATACCTTGTTTTCCTAGAGCTGACATAGCAATTGAAGATGCTAGAGCATTTAAAGCTTGGTTTGAACAGATGTTTGAAGTTGCTTTATCACGACGGATATGTTGTTCACGCGCTTGTAGCGTTAATACGAAACCACGATTTCCATGATCATCATTCGTTTGACCAACTAAGCGACCTGGGATTTTACGCATTAACTTTTTAGTTGTTGCGAAGAAACCACAGTGTGGTCCACCGAATTGACTTGGAATACCAAATGGTTGTGTATCACCTACAACAATATCTGCACCGAATTCACCTGGAGGTGTTAACAAGCCAAGTGAAAGTGGATTTGCATAGACAATAAATAATGTCTTTTTACTTTTAATAAATGATTTAACTTTTTCTAAATCTTCGATAGAACCATAGAAGTTAGGATACTGAACAGCAACAGCTGCTGTATCTTCATCAATAGCTGCATCTAATTTTTCTAAATCAGTTACAGTACCGTCTAGATCAACTTCTACAATTTCATATTCACTTCTAACTTTTGAATATGTGTGAAGTACTTGTAATGCTTGATAATGCAAACCTTTAGATACAACAATCTTATTCTTTTTAGATTGACTTAATGCTAAAATACATGCCTCAGCAAATGCTGTGATTCCATCATACATAGATGAGTTTGCAACATCCATACCTGTTAATTCACAAATTAAAGTTTGGAATTCAAAGATTGCTTGAAGTTCCCCTTGTGAAATTTCTGGTTGGTAAGGCGTATAAGCTGTATAGAATTCTGAACGTGAAATCATAGCATCTACAACAGCTGGTGCATAATGGTCATAAACACCCGCACCTAAGAATGAAGTATGATCTTCTTTTGTAATGTTTTTATTAGCAACTCTGCTAAGACGTTTGAATAAAGTAGTTTCATCTTCTCCATTTGGAATATCTAACTCTCTATCCAATAAAATTTCTTTTGGCACATCTCCAAATAATTCTTCAATTGAGCTTGCGCCGATTGTTTCTAACATTTCTTTTTTGTCTTTTTCAGTTAATGGTATATAACGATGACTCACCACTGCCACCCCTTCATTAAATTATTTACTGATTTGATTTTTCTTGACAATTTTAGCTTTGACTTGACGTTTTCTTACTTGAACGATGACTTCTTTGCCCATTTCGAATTCATCACGGTCAATCATTGCTAATGCAATGCCTTTTCCAGTTGCTGGCGATTGCGTACCAGATGTAACTTGCCCAATTTTGTTACCTTCTAAGTCTAGCACATCATAGCCAGTTCTTGGGATACCTTTTTCGATCATTTCTAAACCAACTGATCTAAGTTTTGCTCCATTTTCTTTTTGATCTTTTAACACGTCTTTACCAATGAAGTCTGCTTCAATCAATGGTTTAGCAGCAAATGCAATACCACCTTCATAAGGTGTGATATCTTCTGATAACTCTTGTCCATGTAGAGGTAAACCTGCCTCTAAACGTAAAGTATCACGTGCACCTAATCCAGCTGGTTTTAAATCAGCATTTTCTAAAAGGCCATCCCAAATATCTACGACGTCTTTAGAGTCGCAATAAATTTCAAAACCGTCTTCACCAGTATAACCTGATTGAGATAAGATAACATTTTTTCCAAAGATTTCAACATCTTTTTTGAATTCGAAAGGTTTCATTTCAGAAACATCTACATCAACCAAACTTGCAACATAGTCGCGTGCTTTTGGTCCTTGAACTGCTAATTGACCGTATTGATCAGAAACATTTTCAACATTTACATCAAATTTGTCTGAGTGAGATTTAATCCACTCATAGTCTTTATCTGTATTTGCAGCATTAACCACTAATAAAAATTTATTATCATCTAATTTATAAGTGATTAAATCATCAATCACGCCGCCTTTTTCATTGCAAAGTGCAGTATATTGCGCTTTGTTATCTGATAATTGATCTGTATCATTTGAAAGCACATATTGAATGAATTCTGATGCTTCTTTGCCTTCAATTAACACTTCGCCCATATGGCTGACATCAAAGATTCCCATAACTTCCCTTACTGCGTTATGTTCTTCTTTGATACTAGAAAATTGAACAGGCATTGCCCATCCACCGAATTCAACAATTTTTGCTCCGCTTTCAATAAAACGGTCGTATAATGGTGTCTTTTTTAAGTCGTTTGACATCTTGCAACCCCCTATATGTGATTAAATATTAAAAACAGGATAGCAAAGCCAATTGCTATCCTGTAGTTACCTTCAGGAATGCGTCACAGTATTATCCTTTTGCCTGAGAGATTCGATATAACATCTTGCACCTTCGGCGATGAATACAAGCTAAAACACAAATAATGTTTTAGATAATTCATTCTCTCCAATACTGATCATTCGCTATAATGATATTCATCAAATTTTGATGTAATAAACTCAAATCATTGTCTGTATCCATTCTGCTGAATGCGATTTCATTATATCGTGAAACCCTTGATAAATACAACCTTTTTAATTCATCGAATGCTTTATTTGCAGCGTTAGGTCGATTACTATCGTTTTTAATTCTATCGTATATAAGTTGAATGCTTGCATCTAACCAAATTATAAATTTATAGTGGGATAAAATTTCCATAGAATCAGGGCTTTCAATCACACCCCCACCAGTAGAAATGATGTCATATTCATTAATAGCTTCCTGTAAATATTGTGTTTCTAATTTTCTGAAGCCACTCTCCCCTTTTAATTCAAAGATTTCAGGGATTGTTTGATGTGTTCGCAATTGGATAAGTTGATCTAAATCAATAAAACTCTTACCCTCTTTTTCAGCGATGTATTTTCCTAATGTTGTTTTGCCCGTTCCCATAAATCCTATAAAAATAATGGGTTCTTTTTTAACTTCCTTGTTTTTCATATTTCTCATCCTTCTCAACAATTTGTTCTAGTTGTTGTTTGTAGTAGATGTTAAGATTGTGTATTGTCTTTAATTTTAAGCTATATTGATAGCTATAGGAAGTCAAAATAAGAATAAAAATCATAAAAATTATTGTTGTAAACGATAACAGGTAACCTTTCAGATTATAAGTATAGTACTTTGTAATATTTTTCTTCGTTTTCAATCAGAGTCATTTCCACCTTTAAGTATTTATCGTCAATTTTTGTTACTTTGAAGTCACTTATATCCTGTATCAGCGTTATATTTCCGCGTGAATTTATATTTTTATAAATTTTCCGATTAGAAAAGATATACGCTGTTTGTTTGCTATCTTCTTGTATCGTTATGCGTCTATTACTGACATTGATTTTATCTATTGGTATATGTTTAATCTCTCTAGATATGTCTTGTGCAAAAAATTCATAGTGAATCAAAGATGCATCATCCATGTGTTTATTTAATGTTTTTACAGATTTGAATAAAGGTGGTATTAGACTCATTGTAATTGAAAAAATACATAACGCAAAAATCATTTCGATGAATGTAAAGCCTTTAATTCTTTTTTGATTTAACTTTAAAACAGTAGTGACTATCAGTTTCATTGCTTTTAATACAAATAGATTGTTCAATCTTTTCAATGGTATAATGCTCCAGTTGTATCCCTTGTTGAATTTCATTTATGTTAAAACGATTAATTACCGTTATTAATGTGCGATACATATCTGCTTTTTCAATTTCTTTACGAAACTGTAAATGCTGATTAATTAATACAGGTAAGAAAATTAGAAGTAAAGTAATGATAAGAGAAAACGAAGTCAATGCATCAAGCATAAAAGATCCCTTGATATAATTTTTACTACGATGTCTTTTCAATTCTTAAACTTCCTTTCTCAATATGGAAAATAAAGCGAAATGTTGTTTGATTAAACTTAATGTAAACAGATCCAAACCGATTAAACTCACCTTCTGGACTAATAACAACAATATCCATATTGTTACTTCTTACTATTTCTCCTTTTGTGATTGTTATATAACTTACTTGATGATTTTGATTTATTACTTTGATTCTATTGCTGCCACGATTAAAAAATAGTATAACATCATCATGATTTTTAATAGCAGTAGATTTCATGTATATTATTTGCGCAGCAAGATTTTTAGCTAATAATTCATTTTCCACGTCTTTTAAATGTGTTGGGCTTTTAACATTTAAACTTAGATATGTTAAAAGGCTAATAATCGCAAGAACTAGCAAAGTTTCAATCATAGTAAAAGCTTTCATGACTATTGACTAACGGTAGCTTCGCCGTCGCTGATTGTAATCGTTTTTCCAGATTTACATGTTTTTTGACCTTCTTTTAAAAATCCTTCACTAACTAATTCATCGATTGAAGAAGGCGCTCTATTTTTATTCAGAGTAAAAGCTTCTATTTGGCTATTCACCATTTTTTGTTGTGCTTCACACCCAGTATCTTGAACATGCTTAGATTGTTTAGCGATATTTGGAATAATGAGTATCAATAAAACGCTGATAACTAAAAGAACTAAAAGCATTTCTAGTAAAGTAAATGCTCGTAAATATTTATGTTTTAAGTTTTTGACAAGGTTTTTCATAGGTTTCTCCTTCTTTGTTATTTGATGGATTGAAGCATGTCGAACATTGGCAACATAATGACTAGATAAAGTGAAATAATTAGAAATCCTAGCAATAAAAAGATAACTGGTTGAATAAACTTTATTTGTTTGTTCATTTGACGCTCGATTTGACTTAGAAGAATCTGTGCGTAGATGCTTAATTCTATATCAATTTTTCCGCTCTTTTCACCTTGTTCAATAAAATGAATAAGTTCTTCTTGAAAACAACCAACTGCTTGTAAAATTTCAGGTAATCGCATCCCTTTTTCAATATTTTTAATCATGAAATCACCAAGGTAATTTAAAAACAAATCAATCTTCTGTTCTGTGTAAATATTTGATATCTGCTGTAAAACAATACCATTTCGAAAAAACAACGATAATTCATTTGTAATTTGATAAGTTTTAAAGAGCTTGTAGTAGGTGTTGATGAATGGGAGTTTAATAATAAATTTGATACGTTTTTCTATTGGCAGCTTTCTTATATATTGGAATAGAATTAGGAAAATTATTGATAAAAATGCAATAAGGGAAAGAATGATGTGAGGAAAATGTTGGATTGTATAATTGAGTATCTTTAAAAGCGGAGACAATTGAATGTCCATTGTGGTATATATTTGTTGGAATTCAGGTAGTATAAAATAATTGATACCAAACAGCATGCACATAAATACACCTATTAGTATCACAGGATATTGAATTGTTTTGATCAAGCGCTGTTTTGATTCGCATTTCTGTTTTAGAAATGTATATGACTCAGTTAAGCTGTCAGACAGCCTTCCGAACTTTTCGGAAAAATATATTTGAGTCACAATAGTTTGAGGATAGTTTAGAAACGAGAGGATAAAATGACAATTCTTACCATCTTTTAAAGATTTTATAATCGTATGGCGCGTTTCTTTATCTTTATAATCAATGTGCATATTCAAGAATTCAAATGATTCTATCAAAGTAAATCCATGATCAAGTAATATTTTCAATCTGTTTAATAATATGAGTTGATCTTTGTCACTTATTTGTTTCTTATTACGAATCTTGGAATTAAGTATATCTTTTAAACACTTCTTCACAAATAACGCCTTCTTTGTTCATCTGACTAAGTACTTTGCTTAATTTTATAAAATGTTTGGGCAGCATATGATTGTTTTTAAAAAAGTATTGAATATCTGATTGATATAATGTCTCATATGCTAGTTCACGATGTCCTGATTGATTTGTAACTAGCCTTTGATTTGATATTAAGGCTATGGCTTGTTGCGCCTCTTGCGGTGTTATGCCCATTTCTAGTAAACGTAACAAGGCACCCTCGCAATCATTAGAATGTAATGTAGACAACACCAAATGTCCGCTTAATGAGGCTTGAATAACACATTTAGCAATAGATGCTTCACGAATTTCTCCGATAAGGATAATATCTGGATCACATCGTAAAATAGCTTTGAAAGAACTTTCATAGTTGATACCGGCTTTTTCATTTACAGAGATTTGAGTTATCCCAGGAATCCTCTTCTCTACTGGGTCTTCGACTGTAATAATGTTTAGGTTTAATTTTTCTTTCGCAAAAGAAACCATTTCATACATCATAGTACTCTTCCCTGAACCCGTTGGACCTGTAAATAAAATTAAACCTTGTTTTTTATTCATTAAGTGATGAAAGTGTTTTGGACCTTCACATTCAAATTCTTGAGTAAAATACTGTGGGGAAACTCTAATAACGCAGCTTTCCATTCCTAATGAGAGCGGCAAAGTAGATACTCTTAAATTGTAAAGCATTTGATGCTTGAAAGTTGTTTGGCCACTTTATGCTTGGTGATAAGTAGAAACATCCAAGCCAGATAAGAACTTCATAAAAGTAAGTAACTTCTGATACGTTGTAATCTCAATGGATTCATAATTTAATAACATATCATTAACTCTGAACTTAATAAGTACGGCATGTTCTATTGGTATAAAATGAATGTCTGATACGCGTTGTGCGATTGCGTCGATTAAAATTTTTTCAAATAGCCTTTTCATAAAAAATCGGGGCTGGGACATAAATACAGTCCAAAATAAAAT
>NZ_KV797493.1:151266-170151 GCF_001809385.1 Staphylococcus sp. HMSC055C03 | reverse complement strand
CTTATCCAGATAAAACAACGGATACAGTGAATGTAAAAGTTACGGTCGGTCCAAAAGACTCCGATACTTATGAACCAACGACTCAACCAATCACAAAACCATTTGGTCAAGGTACAACTGAACAAGAAGTCAAAGACAAAGTCACAGTACCAAACTTCCCAGCTGACAAAGGAACACCGATAGTAACAGTTGACGATTCAACAAAAGTACCTAATGGTCAAACACCGGGCACATTCGATGTCCCAGTGACAGTCACTTATCCAGACGGCACAAAAGATTACGTAACGGTTAAAGTTACAGTGAATCCGCAACCACAAAACGATAAATATGAACCGACTGCGGGAGAAATCACAAAACCATATGGCACACCAACTACTCCAGAAGAAGTTAAAGAAAAAGTAAGTGTTCCAGACTTCCCTAAAGATGGTGGCAAAGTTGTTGTTACAATTGATGACCCAACAACAGTACCTAGTGGAAACGCATCAGGAGTCTTTGAAGTACCAGTAACGGTGACATATCCAGACGGCACAAAAGATCATGTAACAGTTAAAATTGTTGTAACACCACAACCAGAAAACGCTAAATATGAACCAGTGTCTAAAGATATTGAAAAACCATATAATCAACCAACAACTGTAAACGAAATCGTAAACCAAGTAACTGTCCCTGATTACCCAACAACAGGTAATCAACCAAAAGTTACTGTAGATAATCCAGCATTAATCCCTGACGGTAAAGTTCCAGGTGAATATGAAGTACCAGTAACAGTCACTTATCCAGACGGTACAAAAGATCATGTATCTGTGAAAGTAACAGTAGGTCCGAAAGATTCAGATGTCTTTGAACCAGTAGCTGGAAAAGTTGAAAAACCATATGGTACACCAACTACAATTGAAGATGTTGTTTCTAAAGTAAACGTACCAGGCTATTCTAAAGTGGATGATCCTTATAAAGTTACCGTAGATAACCCATCTGTATTACCTAATGGAAACACACCAGGTGTATATGATGTTCCAGTTACAGTGACATACCCAGATGGTTCGACTGACCATGTAACAGTTAAAGTTGTTGTAACACCACAACCAGAAAATGATAAATATGAACCAGTATCTAAAGATATTGAAAAACCATATAATCAACCAACAACTGTAAACGAAATCGTAAATCAAGTAACTGTACCTGATTATCCAACAGAAGGTAACCAACCAAAAGTAACAGTAGATAATCCAGCATTAATCCCTGATGGTAAAGTTCCAGGTGAATATGAAGTACCAGTAACAGTCACATATCCAGATGGTACAAAAGATCATGTATCTGTGAAAGTAGTCGTTGGTCCAAAAGATTCAGATACGTATGAACCGACAACTCAACCAATTGAAAAACCGTATGGCAGTCATACAACGATTGATGAAATTGTAGGTAAAGTAACTGTTCCAGGTTACCCTGATACTGAAAAACCATATAAAGTTACAGTGGATAATCCAACATTAATCCCAAGTGGTTCAATTCCAGGTGTGTATGATGTCCCAGTAACAGTCACTTATCCAGATGGCACAACTGACCATATAAATGTCACAATCACTGTTCATCCGCAACCAGATGCTGATGTATACAATCCTGGATATAACGATGTCCAAGTGAACCCTGGAGAGTCTATTGAAATTCCTCAAGTCAAAGATGATGTTCCAACTGGCACACGTTTTGAAATTCCGAGTGAATCAGGAATAGATAAAGATTGGACAGTTACAGTAAATCCTGATACTGGTAAAATTACAGTTACAGTACCAGAAGATGCTGCTGAAGGAGATGTTGTTACAGTTATAGTTAAAGTGACATATCCAGATGGTTCAACAGAAAATGTTACTGTTGATGTCACAGTACATGATTCAATTGCACCAGAAGCACCAGTTGTGAACCCAATTGAAGCAGGAGACAGAACTGTCACAGGTACTGGCAAAGAACCAGGTTCAACTGTAACAGTGGCATTCCCAGACGGATCTACTGTAACAACTAAAGTAGATAAAGATGGTAATTGGAAAGTAGATGTTCCTGAAGCTGTAACATTGAAAGATGGAGACAATGTGAAAGCAGTAATTACTGATGAAGCAGGCAATGTTTCAAAAGAAACAGTAACACCAGTTAAAGATACAGTTGCACCAGAAGCACCAGTTGTTAATGTAATTCATGCTGGAGATAAAGTAGTCACAGGTACTGCTGAACCAGGTACAACAGTTACTGTAACGTTCCCTAATGGCACAGTAGTTACAGTCAAAGTTGGACAAGATGGCACATGGTCAGTGGATGTTCCTTCTAATGTAATGTTGAAAGATGGAGATAAAGTAACTGTAGTTGCTACTGATGAAGCAGGTAATGTTTCTGAATCATCAACTGCAATCGTAGTAGGCGACAAAGAAGTTGTACCTGCTCAGAATAAAGAGAAAATTAAAACACCAGAATCTGGTGGAACAAGCACAATTGATACAAACAAAACTGATGCAAACAATAAATCTTCTAAAGTTGGAGTATCAACAGTGAAAGATGAATCTTCAAATAAAACAGCTGACAAAGCAAAATCAAAATCAACTGCTAAAGCTTTACCAGATACAGGTAAAGACACTGTTAATAGTGGCGTATTATTTGGCGGATTATTCGCAGCCCTAGGTTCAATCTTGTTATTCAGAAGACGTCGTAATCACGATGACAATAAATAAAACTAAATCATAAGTAGTTTTTAGACCGTACACTTTATTGGGTACGGTCTTTTTTATGCATATAGGGAAATCCCCGATTTTGTAATTTAGTACAATTGAATTTAGAAAAAAGTATTCAATTTTTACGATTAATAAGCTATGATAAACAAAGTTAACTCTCATAAGAGCCCCTTTTTAATTCCTAACACAAACATTTTCTAGTTTGTTTTGACACTTTTAATTCACTTCTAACTATCACTTTTTAATTCATTTTTTAGACACCTTTTTCTTAATTTTATACTTGATAGGAGAATCAATGATGGACTATACCTACAATATTTTTACTTCGTCCGTATGTAATTTTGACTTAATGCACGACAACCAATATATTACTGTGTACTTTGTGATAAGTGGTTTGGCTAAAGTAACTATTGATGAGATCGAATTAGAATATGGAACTGGCGATATATTTGTCACAACACCAGAAATGAAATACTCACAGATCCAAAGTATCGATGGCAGTATTGTTTGCCTCTCTATCAATAAAGTACACTTCAATAAATATTATTTAAGAAATGCGCGTAACATCACTAAAACAGACCAAACACAGCTTAGTATGAAAAAAGCGTTTATGAACTATATTCGTTTTATGTATGAAGAAGATTTATTTATGGCTGATATCAATATCATTAAACTCATTAATTATTTGCATATATACTACAGCGAAAGTGAAAGCTATATTTTTAATTTCACTACGAATGAGAATGTGTTAAAAGCTGTTTCGCATGTTAATCATAATTTTAAAGCACCATTAAAGTTAAGCGATGTCGCGCAAGTACTTTATGTAAACAGTAGTTTTCTTTCGAGAAAGTTCAAAGAGGAGATGCAGATAGGTTTTAATGAATATGTAAGACGACTCAAGCTATATAAATTAGCAGAAGAATTACTCATCCGCGGTAATGAAAATGAGTTATGGAAAGAATATAATTTTGCGAGTTATCGTACATATTTAAAAAACTTTAAAAACCAATTTCACATGAGTCCCAAAGAATTTATCAACCAAGCTCAATATTATAAACGGGCAGAAAATATGATATCTGAATTGATTTATAGAGAAGCTTTGTCCTATTTAGAAACAGTAAACAACTAAAAATTTAAGGGATATTCATCGCTTGCACTTTTTTTACTATTCCTTTGATGTCTATTTATTTTCGAAAAAAATCAGTTAATATAAATTTTGTTCTCTTAAAAAGAGGATGTAAGCAAATGATTTTTAAAAAAGAACACTCAGCATATAGACACAGACACATCGGAGGAACAACAATGAAACAACCCAATCGTAGACTTGATTTTTTGCCTAATAAGCAAAACAAGTACTCTATCCGTAAATTTACGGTAGGAACCGCTTCTATCCTTGTAGGAGCAACACTTATGTTTGGCCTCAGTCATGACGCCCAAGCAGCAGAAGAACAAACATCTAGTACAGACACCACTCAAACTCAGTCTGAATCACCAAAACCTAACTCAGACACAACGTCTCAACCAACCCAAGAGACAAAAACAACAGCAGTCGTTACACCACCTGTAACAACAGAAGCTCCTACCTCTGAAAATACTGCACCTCATAATCCAGAATTAAACCAAACAACATCAGAAGCACCGACAACTATAGAACAAGCACCACAACCAGAAGAAACAAATCCAACAGCAAAAGACACAACTCCAAAATTAACACCAACGATTGACCCAACATCAGAATCAAATCCAACGATTCATACACGCGCAAAGCGTTCATTAGACACAGAACCACAAGTTGAAGCACCCGTTAATAATGAAACGTACAATGGAAAAATCATTGATTATACTGGTAGCGATTTAGTGAAGAAAGTAGCGAATCCAGGAAAAATAGTTGCACCAGATTACATTGATTTTTCACCTAAATTTAAAGATCATGACAGTAAATCTTATTCTTTCCTGACAAACAAAGAAACAATGACAAGTAAAAAAACTACAACTACAAATGGTGGTGGCATTCATGCGTATCTAGGTGATTATATTACTCTTGATGATACTCAACCAGAAGCCTATGTATATATCAATAATGTAGGTACAGCGAACGGTCATAAAGTAGATGCCTTGGTACATGTCAAAATGGATGAACCATCTAGAAAGTTTCCAACTAATAAAAGATATTTCTTTACTTCAGGTCGAGACATGTTGTCTATGACTTCTCAAGATGGTGGCGGTGCAACAGCTAACATTAAATTCATGTCTAATATCGATAAGACAAAATTAGACGGTTTTTATAATAAGGTTACTAACGGTACGTCTATTACTTCTGTAATAGAAGAGCTAAAGACTCTCAATGATAAACTTCATCCTGTAAGTGGGTTATTAAATATTTGTGATCTTGATGATTATGATCGAAATAAAGAAGTAGATGTTAGAAAGTCCGTCACTTTTAACCGAAATGAAATTAACGAACTGTATATTAGTAGTAACACTCTTTCAGAGGCTACAGCTAATTTAGAGTTAAAAGATAATAAAATCATTATTTCGACAGGTGAACACCCAAGAGGGACTGTTGAAGATTATCCAAATAGAGTAACTGCCACATTCAAAGAAAAGAGTGAATTGACTTATAGTATGACTGGAAGAAATGCATCAGGTACAGCGTTTCATGTAAAAGGTATCTTACTAGTACCAGTACAACCTTACACAGTTCAAGTCGTTAATCCAACTGGAAATGATGATGCGAAAGTAACAATCACCCAGTATATTCCAACAAGAGAAGTACATCAAACAGCGACTTTACCAAGCAAAATTGAAATGACAGCAGAGTTTCCACAAGACATCGTTGCAAATGTTCAACCTAATACAAATTACTTTGCTGCCACTCAAAATAATACAAACAAAGTGATACTAACTAACAGCAACAATGCTTTATCACAAGCAGCTTTCTATGATAAAACTTATACGCCTTCAATCACTTTGAAACATAACTTAACAACTGAAGATATCAGCACAAGTTCAGAAAAATGGACACGATTAAAAGAATATTACGATGGAAATGCATTAAACGTTCCAGTGAAGTGGTCATTTGATAATGGGACAAAGCACATTGAAAACCTAACAACAGATTATCAAACCGTTGCATTAAAACTCTCTGATGAACTTAAAAAAGAAATTGATAAGCAAATTATGGCAGAAGCAACCGCTTCGATTGAAGAAGCTAAAAAAGCGCATGCCCAAGCAAAAGCAACAGCTCAAACAATCGCTGCCGACCAACTTGTAAGCAAAAATGAAATGGACGGTTTGCAAAATGAAATTCAAACAGCAACATCTAGAAAAAATGAAGCGCAAATAAAAGTGAATCAATTGCCGGAACGTTTAAAAGCAACATTACAACAAGAACTAGATCAATTAACTGAGATTGAATTACCAAAAGTAAATGATGAAAATAACAATTCAATTTCTGATGATCAAGACAAGTTGATAGCAGAGGCTGAGCAACTGTTAAAAGAAGCACAAGAGGCTGAAAGCAAAGCGAAAGCAACATTAGAAACAGCAAATGAAAACAATGCGATTTCTCCAACTGAACATGATAATTTATCAGCACTTCAAAAAGAATTTGAAACTAAGAAAAAAGCAGCAGAAGCAAAGATAAAAGAAGTTAATGAGAAACATCAATCTCCATTAATTGAAAAATTGAATAAGCTTGTGGGTATTACAGTTCCTATAGCAAACGACAAGAACAACAATGGTAAACCAGACGAACAAGATGAAAAGGAACAACTCATAGCAGCTTTAGATAATGTTGAAGACTTAGTGAAGAAAGCAGAAGTTGCAGACCAAACAGCACAATCACAATTACAACAAGCAAATGAAGACAACTTAATTAAGCCACAAGAGCATACAAAATTAACCGCTGCAAAAGAACTTGCAACATCAACAAAATCAACAGCAGAAGCAGCAGTTAAAACATTACCTCTGGAGCAACAACAATCATTCTTGGACAGATTGAATCTTTTAAAAGGGATTGTTGTACCAGAAGTTAATGATAAAAATGAGAATGATATTCCAGACACCCAAGATGAGTTAATCAAGTTGGCAGAAGCAGCGATTAAATCAGCAGAAGATGCTGAGAAAAAAGCAGTTTCCGAATTAGCAACAGCACAAGAAAACCAGGCTATCAATCAAGAAGAAAATGCGAAATTAACAGAACTTCAAAATGACTTTGAAACTCAAAAACAAGCAGCAACAGAAAAAGCTAATGCAGTTGATAAGAAATATAACGATAAACTATTACAGCAAATCAATGCGTTAAAAGGAATTGAAGTTCCGGTTGTTAACGATACTGATAATAATGGAAAACCGGATACTGCTGATCGTGCCGAAACAGACCAAAACTTAGCAGAAGCGAAAGCGGCAATTGAGAAAGCAAAACTTGCTGATAAAGCAGCACAAGCTAAATTAGCTGAAGTAAACCAAGATGATGTTATTTCACTCAAAGAATTAGAAGGATTATATGTTGTAGAAAATCAGGCTGACGAAGCAAATTCAACTGCAAGAGGTTTAGTAGAAGCACTTCCAGAAAACATGCAAGCTCCTTTATTAGACGAACTTGATGCATTGAACGGTATTGAAATTCCATCTATTAATGATACTGACAACAACAACATTCCAGACGAACAAGACGCATTAATCGCAGAGGCACAAGATTTATTAGCCGCAGTTAAAGCAGCAGATCAAAAAGCAAACGAAGAATTAACTAAAGCTGAAGCTGATAAAGCCATCAATCAACAAGAACATGACAACTTAGATAAGTTACAACAAGATTTCACAACGAAGAAACAAGCAGCTAACGATAAAATCAACCAGATTGAAGAGAAATATCGTGGTGATTTACCAACACAACTTGAAGCATTAAAAGGAATTACAGTTCCTGCTGTTAATGACACAAATAGAAATGGTAAACCAGATGAGCAAGATGCAAAAGAACAACAAGATGCAGCATTGAAAAACGCAGAAGATTTAGTTAAGAAAGCAGAAGCTGCAGACCAAGCAGCACAAACACAATTACAACAAGCCAATGCAGATAACTTAATTAAAGCTCAAGAACATCAAGATTTAACTGTCTCAAAAGAAAATGCAGATACAACAAAAACAACAGCAGATAAAGCAGTTAAAGCCTTACCATCAGAAGTACAAACATCATTATTAGAAAGATTGGCTCAGTTAAAAGGTATTACGGTACCAGGCATTAATGACAACAATGATAACAACATCCCTGATGAACAAGATGCGTTGATTGAAGCGGCTAAACTTTCTATCAAAGCAGTTGAAGCAGCGGATAAATTAGCTAACGAAGAATTGGTTAAAGCTAATGATGACAAAGTTATTAATCAACAAGAACATGACAACTTAGATAAGTTACAACAAGATTTCACAACGAAGAAACAAGCAGCTAACGATAAAATCAATGCGATTGATGTACAATATCGTGGAGAATTACCAACACAACTAGCAGCGTTAAACGGTATTGTTGTACCAGAAGTAAATGATAAAGATAATAATGGTAAAACAGACGATGTTGATCAAGCTGAACTAGAAGCATTGCTTAAAGAAGCACAAGTATCTTTAGACAAAGCAAAAGCAGCAGATTTAGCAGCGAAACATAACTTAACAGACGCAACACAAGATAAGCTGATTAATCCGAAAGAACATCAAGATTTAACAGAAGCTCAGAAAAAAGCTGTTTCAACAAAAGCAGAAGCAACAGAAAAAGTGAATGCATTACCTGAAGTATTACGTACACCTTTAGAGCAAGAACTAGCAAAATTAGATGGTATTCGTGTTCCAGACATCAATGACAACAACAGCAATATGATTCCAGATACTCAAGATGCTTTAGTTAAAGCAGCAGAGGCAGCAATTGAAAAAGCAACAGCAGTTGATGCTTTGGCAAAATCTGAATTAACAAAAGCAAACGAGAATCAAGCTATTTCATCAGAAGAACATCAGACACTACAAAACTTACAACATGATTTTGAACAAAAGAAAACAGCGGCACAACAAGCATTAGACGCAGTTGATCCAGCATATCAAGGTGTATTGCCTGGGAAATTAAAAGCATTAACAGGTATTGATGTACCAGAAGTGAATGATGCTAATAGTAATGATGTAGCTGATGATAAAGAGGCTGAACTCAGAAAACTTGTACAAAAAGTTATAGAAACAGATAAAGCAGCAAAAGCAGCGATTTTAGCGATACAAGATGATGGATTAGTTAATCCAGACGAAATCGAATCATTAAGACCTTTCAAACTTGCTGCATATGAATCTAAAATGAATGCCTTTACCGATGTTCATAATCTCTCAGATGGAACGCCTTTAAAAGCGGAGTTGCTAAGCGTTTTAAGACAATACCCTGATTTAATTGTTCCACCAGTAAATGACAACAATGCAAATGATATTCCAGATTCAGAAGATTTATTAATACGCTTTGCCGGAGATGCATTGAAAGACGCCAAAGCTGCAGATCAAGCAGTAAAAGAAATGTTAGCACAAGCACTAAATCCAAATGAATTAATTGATGAAACAGAACATCAAGCATTAGTAGCAGCACAAGCTAACTTTGAACAAAAGAAAGCATTAGCAAATGAAAAAATTAATGCGATTCAAGAAGTATACCGCAAAGACCTGCCACAACAACTTGCGGCATTAACAGGTATTACTGTACCAGAAGTGAATGACGAGGATAAAAACGGGATTCGTGATGACGTAGATCAAGCCATTCATAAAGCGAAAGAAGCGGTAGAAGCAGCAAAAGCAGCTTATAACAATGCATTGACGCAAATGGATGATATTCAAAAAGATAATATCATTACACCAGAAGAAAGCGCAGATTTAGCCAAAGCAATTTCATTAGCAGAGGACAAAAAAGCAGCAGCACAAACGTTAGTAGACGCATTATTATCAGAACCTGTTAAACAAACGTTACAACTAGAACTCGATGCATTAACACCAATTGGACCACCACAAGTCAACGATGAAAATCATAATGGTGTGCCGGATAAAGAAGATAGCTTATTTGATGAGGCAGCCAAAGCTTATGAAGCAGCTAAAAATGCAGAAGCAGTAGCACAAACAGCATTAGAAGAAGTTCAAGCAGATGGTGTGGTAAACCCTGATGAACAAGCACAATTAAAAGCGTTACAAGAAGAATTTAAACAAAAGAAAGCATTAGCTGAAGAAAAGCTTGAAGCAGTTGAGAGTAAATACAGACAAGATTTGCCTGAAAAAGTACAAGCGTTAACAGGAATTTCAATTCCATCTGTGAATGATAAAAATCAAAATGGTATTCGTGATGATATTGATACATTAATAGACAAGGCACAACAATTAATCAATGCGACTAAAGATATGGCACAAGCTAAAGCAGATGAGGCATCAGTAGACGGTTTAATCAATCCTAGTGAATTAGAAGTTCTAAGCGGTGCTAAAAATTTAGTAGAAGCTAATAAAGCTGCGGCGCAAGCAGCAATTGATGCTTTACCAGCAGCATATCAAAAAGACTTGCAGTTACAATTAGATGCGATTAATGAAATTACTTTACCAACTGTCAATGATCAAGATAATAACCACATTGATGATCATACAGATGCATTGAAAGCAGCTGTTCAAGACTTAGTTGATGAAGCAAAACGTGCACATGAAACAGCCAAACAACAACTAGAATCAATTCAACAAGATCAATTAGTCACACCAAAAGAACAGTCAGAATTAATTAACCAAGTCAACTATGCGAAGACAGCGAAACACTATGCTCAAAAAGCAGTGGATATGATTGATGAAAACTTAAGACCGGAATTCCAACCACAATTAGATGCGTTAAAAGCAATCGATATCCCAGAAGTGAATGATAAAAATGTAAATGGTATCGATGATAACCAAGATCAATTGATGAGTGATGCATTACAAGCAATTAAGGCAGCACAAGCAGCAGAAAAAGTTGCGAAAGCAGGATTAGAAACAGCTCAGGACAATGGTGTTATCAACGACGATGAACATGATATGTTATCAAATCTTCAAAAAGCATTCTTAGCACAGAAAAATATTGCTAAAGATAAAATTGCTTTAGTTGATGATGCACTAAAAGGTGAACTTCTAAAAATGCTTGATGCTTTAACAGGTATTGCAGTACCAGCAGTCAATGATCACAACCATAATGATGTAGATGATACGTTAGATCAAACACTTCAAGATTTAATAAATGCAGTAAAAGCTGCACATGAAACAGCACAAGATGATTTAATAAAAGCGAATGCAGATTACTTAATTACACCACAAGAACAAGACACATTGATTGAATCACAAAATCATGCATCAAAACTAAAAGAACAAGCAACTGAGACGATTCAACAAAGTAAGATTCCAGCAGCAGTTAAAGATGAATTAGTGAATGCTTTAGCGCAAATGCAAGCTATCTCAATTCCAGACATCAATGACCAAAATGCTAATGGCATTGCAGATGATATTGATACATTGCTAGAACAAGCAGAAGCACGTGTGGCACAAGCTGAAAAAATGAATCAAGAGGTACAATCTGAACTTGATACAGCAAATGAAAATGGCTTGATTACACCACAAGAACATCAAAACTTATCACAACATCAAGCATTGTTTGAAGGTGCTAAAGATTCAGCACAACAAATTGTGAAGCAATTACCAGCAGCTTATCAATCACCATTTGAAGTACGTTTAAAACAACTTCAAGGCATCACAGTTCCAAACATCAATGATCAAAATGCCAATAATATTTCAGATGCAGATGATGCTGCATTAGCTGAAGCAACAGAGTTTGTCAGAGTGGCACAAGCAATGGATGCTAAACTACAGGAAAAACTAGCAACGAATACAGCAGATGGTTTAGTTACACCAAGCGAATATAAACAATTAGCTCAATTACAAGCAATTTACGAAGATGTGAAAGCACAAGCAAAAGAAAAGGTAAATCAATTACCATTAACATTGCAAGGTAATCTTCCAAAAGATTTAGTGTTGCTCAAAGGTATTACATTACCGCAGATTAATGATCAAAATGAAAATGGTATTGATGATAATGTAGATGTATTAATCCATGAAGCGAGAGATGCGGTAAAAGCAGCACAGTCAGCTGATGAGCATGCTCAAATATTATTTGATTCTACAGTCTCTGACAATTTAGTTACACCACAAGAACAAACATTATTGAAATCAACACAAGAAGAAGCACAAACATTAAAAGCAACAGCAGAGAGAAAAGTAAACGCACTGCCAAGTGAACTAAAAGGCAATTTACCAGCGTTATTAGCACAACTGCAAGGTATCGACATCCCAGAAATCAATGACGCTAATGCGAATGGCACGAACGACATTCAAGATCAATGGTTAAATGATGCCGAAGCCGCTGTGAAAGCAGCAGAACTTGCGGATAAAGCATCCCAATCAGCATGGAACATGGCAGTTTCCGACAACTTAATCACACCACAAGAACAAACATTATTGAAATCTGCCCAAGAAGAAGCACAAACATTAAAAGCAACAGCAGAGAGAAAAGTAAACGCACTGCCAAGTGAACTAAAAGGCAATTTACCAGCGTTATTAGCACAACTGCAAGGTATCGACATCCCAGAAATCAATGACGCTAATGCGAATGGTACAAATGACATCCAAGATCAATGGTTAAATGATGCCGAAGCTGCTGTGAAAGCAGCAGAACTTGCGGATAAAGCATCCCAATCAGCATGGAACATGGCAGTTTCCGACAACTTAATCACACCACAAGAACAAACATTACTAAAATCTGCACAAGAAGAAGCGCAAACATTAAAAACATCAGCAGAGAGAAAAGTAAACGTATTACCAAGTGAACTAAAAGGCAATTTACCAGCGTTATTAGCACAACTGCAAGGTATCGACATCCCAGAAATCAATGACGCTAATGCGAATGGTACAAACGACATCCAAGATCAATGGTTAAATGAAGCAGAAGCAGCGTTGAAGGAAGCAATATCAACAAATAATACAGCACACATTGAACTTGAAAAAGTACTTTCAGATCATCGTGTACAGACAGAAGAACAAGAAGCATTAACGATTGTTCAAGAAAAAGTAAAGACAACAAAAGAATTGGCACAATCAGCAATAGCTCAGTTACCAAGCGAATTAAAAGGCAACTTGATTTCAGAGTTAAACAACATAAAAAATATTGAAATTCCAGCAGTAACTGAAGATAAATCTACAACTTCTCTTGAAACAATTTCAAATGAAGTAGTATCGGAAAAGCCTGTTACAACAACTACACAACGAGAAGAAATACACCTAGAAAATGCAGATGAAACTTCTCTTAACCAGATGGTTTCTGAAACAACTTCATCAGTTGATTTGAATACTGAGGGTGAAGTTAAACAAGAAGTCAAAACAGAAGATACAAATAAACAACAAGAGCATACAACAGAAGAGAAAGCATCATCTGAACGCACGTCTTTAGAGGTAGAACATCAAACCGAAATAACACAAAAACATCAGACGTCTAAAGATAACAATGCTTCTGATGAATCAACAAATGAACATCAAGATACTACTCGAACTTCTGATAGACATATGTATCAAAACGATGAAGAGCGTTCATCACAAACATCAAACAACCCAGCAACTAGAACTACACATCCAGAACAAACAGTTCCTTCTAAACAACAAAAAGCTTTACCAAATACAGGTCAGTCACAATCTAGCAGCATCCTTGTAGGCGGGTTAGCCGCATTGATCGGCGCCGCATTCTTAGTAAGCAGTCGTCGTAGAAAAAATTAATATGTAAACGAAAGTCGTACTCGTAGTGAGTGCGGCTTTTTTGATAGCGTATTATTTTTTTAACTTAATATCAGCTATATCTTTATCATTTCGTCTAAATACTCGTAATAAGTGAGACGACGTAGTCTCGCCATAAAAAGAACCCCATTCTATGATGATAGAGTGGGGTTTAGTGATGTAGTCTAATATTTGTTAAGCGTATAATAATAACTTAGTGAAATTTTTACGTTAAGTTAATAAAAAAGGATGAGACACTGTTTAGTATCTCATCCTTTATCGTAGCGGAGAAAGAGGGATTCGAACCCCCGCGAGCCGTTAAGCCCCTGTCGGTTTTCAAGACCGATCCCTTCAGCCGGACTTGGGTATTTCTCCATAGCTTTTTAACACAAGATTTATTATATCGGAGAATGTGTAACGCGTCAATAATTTTTTTAATGAAATCCACAGAAATCATAAAGTAATTTTACATATACTTAAAGAATGGACTAAAGGCTTTCTGGTTGAATGAAACAGATAAAAATATAACATTTTAGCACAAAAAATTACAATAAAGCATTCAATTTTCTGAACATTTAGTTTATTATAAATAGGTGTAGTCTTATTTTGGATAATTTCATCAGTTATGAAATGTATCTACCTCAATCATCACTTCTTTTACACTTCTATTTTACTGCTTGCTTTTCTATGGATATTTAGAAGAACTCATTCACATTATCATTTTATTTTATTAGGGGGGATATTTTTGGATTACAGTTACAATATTTTTCAAGGTTGGTCTTGTATAAAAGATAATTCGAAAAGCGAGGAGTACGTTAATATTTATTTAGTTTTATCAGGTACAGTCTTCGTTAAAAAAGGGGCACAGCACTTTACCTATAAAACAGGAGATCTTTTTGTTCAAAAACCACATTTCACAAATATGGAAGTGGAGATTAAAGAAGGGAAAGTTGTCTGTTTATCAATTCATTATGTGTATTTTAAGCCAGCCTGTTTAAAAGAAATCAATCATGTTGAAAGCAATTTTGAAATCCACCATATCATTAAAAATGATTATATCCAGGCTTTACGTTATGTATGTGAAACAAATTTTGTGAAAGCGAATGCGACCATTGTGCGACTGGTAAGATACTTACGTGTTTACTTGGAAAACTTCGACATCTACTTATTCAATATGACTAATAACCCGACAATCAACCACATTATTGAGTACATCAATCACCATTCAGATGAAGCGTTAAAGTTAACAACTATCGCTGAAAGTTTTGATTTAAATATCAGTTATTTATCACGTGTATTTAAAGATGCAGCACGTGTTAACTACAATGATTACGTACAACAAGTGAAGATTTTTAACGTGGCAGAATATTTATTAATTAATGGTGAAGATAATCAAAAAACCAAAGAAGTTTGGAAAAGATATTCATACTCTAGTAAACGTTCTTTCCTCAACAATTTTAAGAAACAATTTAATATGGTGCCTATGGAGTATGTGGCTCGGTCTCAAAAAAGACGCATTAAAAATAATGAACGTTCTCAAAAAGTGTATGATGAAGTTTTGAAATTCATGAATGGCTAATTCTTATAAAGCGTGTACTCCTGTACCGCTTTTTTATTTTGAGTGACGCAAATCTAAATTAGTATTCAATCTAATAAAATCTTAATCTTATTTTGCGACTGATAGGGTATAAGTTACTAACTTAGTGTATAAATCAAACCTATGGGGGAATTAACATGAAAATCAATATCGCAGATGCTTTAACTAAAAGATTGGGCAAGTTAGAAGGTAACTTTAAACACTACGCAGATGATATGGCGTATTTAACTTTAGTGTCAGGTATAGATAAGTCATTAAAAGATTTATTAGGAATTCAAGTTTTACGTCAAGCACAGTCAGAAACTGTCGCTAGAGAGATGTCACGTTTAGATTTAGCAGTTCTAGATCAAAATGAAATGACAGATATGGTAAAGCTAAGAACGGTTTATGTACATGACTTTGAACCAAGTGCCAGCGGCCAAGCAGGTCATGCAGTATCAACAATTCAACGCGACTTTACTGAACATTTAAATAAAATGACGAACCCGCCTAAATCTTGGGTTTACAATGTTTCTGACCAAACAAAGTTCCATTATGCGGCAGTCTATATCGATGTAAAAGCAAAGAAAGACTTTGAATTACCAGAAACTAAAAGCGCATTTTTAAAACAATATCCAGAGTTGAAAGATGCTGATTTAATTTATAAAAGTATTCAAAACCATCAACAAGAACGGGATCATTCTATTGAAGAAATTGTAGAAGAACCTATACAAACTAACGTAATAGAACCTGCGTTAACAGAACATACTGATTTACAATCTCGTCAAAGTGATGTTCAAGCTATCTATAAAGGTGAATATAAAGACTTCCAAGTAACCGTTTATTTACAGGTCTTAGAATTGGGTTACCATCTAGATGAAGAGCAAGATGAAGAATTAGAAACAACACTCACTACAGATGACAAAGGTGAAGTCATCGCAGTAGGAGAATTAGAAGAAGAATTCACTGCAGTAAAAGAAGAACCAACAAAGGCAGACAAAGCGTCTTCAGAAAATGAACCTTCTGAAGATGACAAGTCTGAATCAGAGTCATCTGAAGAGAAAGAAGAGAAACAAGAAGATAAAGAAAAAGTAGAATCAAAAGATAAGAAAGACAAAGAGACAAAAGAGAAGAAGGACAAGAAAGCCAAGAAAGACAAAGATAAGAAAGATAAAAAAGGTAAAAAAGACGACAAAGCCAAGAAAGACAAAGATAAGAAATCTAAGAAGAAAGATAACAAGAAAGAGGATAAAAAAGAAGATTCAAAAGACAAGAAGAAAAAGGATAAAAAGGATAAAAAGAAAAAAGACAAAAAGAAGAAAAAGAAATAATATCATTTAATGAATTCAAAGAAACTCACACCAACAAAAATGAATTGGACAACCTTGTTTTAGATGAACCGCAATTTAATTGAAAGTGGGCTATAAATTTGGTAAGCTTTAGTTGTATTAAAATAGCCCTCAGTCTTACAGGACTGAAGGCTAGAGTAAAGGCTCACAACGCACAATTGTGATTACCAAACGAACCGAATGAGAGACTAGTTATGTTGCTGCATAGCTAGTCTTTTTTGTCGTTCTTGCTGATAATAAACTTGATGGCTGTTGCTAAAAGTGTCACTTGCACAATTGAAGAAAAGTTAATCGTGAGTTCATGGATTATAATGTCCATCCATATCACCTCACTTTCTTGCAGTTCAAGGCACGTGAGGTACTCACAATATAGTAGAACGACCTTTACTCATGAATTAAGTTTAGCATTTTACGGACGCGTTTTCAAAGAAAAAGCGAACAAATGTTCGATTAATTTTGAAGAGTAAGAAGGATATTTAAAGATGATGTAAAAAATCCTCTGCCTTAATTTGAAGACAGAGGATTATCTATATGCTTTAGATAAATAAATTATGTTTGGCATGTTCTGTATCGCCGATATATGTGCCAACACCGCCGATTTGGACATCATCACGCAATTCTTCACGTTTGATACCCATGACATCCATACTCATAGTACATGCGATTAGTTTTATATCATTTTCGATTGCTTTATCGATTAAAGCAGGTAATGAATCGACGTTCTTTTGTTTCATTAAGAGTTTCATCATAAAGCGTCCTAAACCGAACATATTCATTTTAGATAACGGCATACTTTCTGGACCTTTTGGCAACATGAAATCAAAGAGTTTTTCTAATCCTTTTTTCTGCACTTTAGGCGCATCTGTACGTTTTAATGCGTTCAATCCCCAGAAAGTAAAGAAGATAGAAACCTCACGACCTGCTGCACGTGCGCCATTCGCAATGATTAAAGCAGCTAAAGCTTTATCAAGTTCACCGCTGAATAAGACAATCGTTGTGCCATTATTTGATTCGTGGACAGACATAGCTTGATCAGAAGCTTCATCTTTTTCGATGATAGCTGTGACTTTTGAATCATCTGTTTTTAAATCAATTAAGTGATGACCCGTTTGTTTTGCCCAACTTTGTATATCACTCGCAAAGCCTAAATCCGTAACAATCACTTCAACTTGTTCGCCAGGTTGTAGTTGTTTGATGGCTTGGCTTAAATTCACGATAGGACCTGGACATTGTAAACCACTGTAGTTTAATTGTTTGCGTTCTGGTTTAATTGTTTTCTCAGAGGCAGTGACTTCGGTCTGCTCCTGCTTACTTGTAGTTTGATGTTGTGGTTGTGCTTCTTGTTGAGAAAGATATGCTTCATAACCGCCGCTTAAATTAATCACATCAAAACCGCTGTCACTTAACATTTGGCTGGCTTGTTGACTGCGTCCGCCTTTTTGACAATAAATGTAATACGTTTTGCCTTGGTCTAATGGGAATTTCGTATTTAACGTTGAAAGTGGATAATTTAACGCATCTTCAATATGACCAGCTTCATATTCATCAGCTTCTCTTACATCAATTAGTTGATCTTGTGCCCCCATAGCTTGTAAGTCTTCGTCAGTTAAGTCTGTGATTTGAACAGTTTTAAATCGAACCATTCGATCATCTCCCTTTTGTTCTATATTGATGTCATTGTACAAAGAATAAAGACAAATTGCACAAGTTTCTATTTGATTGAACCAAGCTTAAAAGAAAAATCAGTGCTTTAGGTCTGTTATAAGACTTGCTATAATAAAGTTAATTATCAGAAAACAACATTTTGAAATAAAGGACTGTGAACCATGACTGCACATAATAACGACTATGATCATCTCTTGTTCTATTTTGCCTATAAAACATTTATTCATACTGCAGATGAAATTATTGAGAAGAAAGGAATGCGCCGCCAACACCATCGCTTCTTATTCTTTATCGATAAAGTGCCTGGGATTACCATCAGAGATTTACTAAGAAGTATGGAAATCTCTAAACAAGGCAGTCATCAAACGTTGAAAAAATTAAAAGATGAAGGTTTAGTTGTCGAAGGAAAATCTAAAATAGATGGCAGAGTCAAAGAACTCTTTGCGACTGATAAAGGTCATGCATTGGTTACAGAAATCAATAAAGCACAAAATGATTTACTTCAAAGTATTAAAGCTGAAGTCGGAAATGATTGGAATGCGATGATGGAAGAACTCGCAAGTAAACGTCCAGGATTCCAAGAAGTAAAATATTTAAAAGGGGAGTTCAAGGAATAACCTTGAATACGCTCTCTGTAGATTACCGTCTTGAAACATTCAAGGCGGTATTTTTTTATATGGTTGCAGATATTTCAGTTAAGTCAACTTACTTGACCTAATATATATGGAAGCGTTATCCTAGAATTGTATAAGAG
>NZ_KV797493.1:132147-151166 GCF_001809385.1 Staphylococcus sp. HMSC055C03 | reverse complement strand
CTAGAATTGTATAAGAGAAAGAGAAAAAGGTGGAATGAATATGAATAAACGTGTTGGAGAGTATTTAATGGACTGCCTGAGTACTGCAGGCGTAGATAAAGTATTTGGTGTACCTGGAGATTTCAACTTAGCTTTCTTAGACGATATTATCAGCCGTGATGATATTGAATGGATTGGTAATACAAATGAATTAAACGCAAGTTATGCGGCAGACGGTTATGCACGCATGAATGGTTTAAGCGCAATGGTGACTACATTTGGTGTAGGTGAATTATCAGCGGTCAATGGTATCGCAGGTTCTTATGCAGAACGTATTCCAGTAGTCGCAATTACAGGCGCACCGACACGCAGTGTAGAACAAGCAGGTAAATATGTTCACCACTCACTTGGTGAAGGTGAATTCGATAACTACCGCAAAATGTTCAAAGAAATTACAACAGCACAAGGTTATATCACACCTGAAAATGCACAAGAAGAAATTCCGCGTCTGATCAATGAAGCATTAGCCGAGAAAAGACCGGTACATTTACACTTACCGATTGATGTCGCAATGACAGAAATTGAAGTGAAAGATGCTTATCAATTACCAGAATTTAAAGCACAAGATGTCTCAAACTATATTGAGATGGTTAAAAATAAATTAAACAGTGCGTCTCAACCTGTAATTATTGCAGGACATGAAATCAATAGCTTCAAACTGCATGACAAACTAGAACAATTTGTAAATCAAACACACATTCCAGTTGCGCAATTGTCATTAGGTAAAGGTGCCTTCAATGAAGAAAATCCTTACTATATGGGCATTTATGACGGCTCAATCGCAGAAGAAAATATTAGAAATTATGTTGATAACAGTGATGCAATTTTAAATATTGGTGCGAAATTAACAGACTCTGCCACAGCAGGTTTCTCATATGAATTTGATATTGATGATGTCGTGATGTTGAACCAACACAATTTCAAAATGAATGATACAGAAGATCAAGATGTGACATTACCAGATTTATTAGAAGGTCTGTTAGAGATGGACTATGTGAATGATGCAAATTACCCACAATATAAACGTCCAGAAGCGGATCAATATGAATTAACGAACGAACCACTAACACAAGAAACGTACTTCAAGATGATGCAAGACTTTATCGCACCTGATGATGTGATTCTAGCCGAACAAGGAACATCATTCT
Organism: Staphylococcus sp. HMSC055C03; assembly: GCF_001809385.1. NCBI lineage: Bacteria > Bacillati > Bacillota > Bacilli > Caryophanales > Staphylococcaceae > Staphylococcus > Staphylococcus sp. HMSC055C03. The sequence continues at coordinate 149,979 of NZ_KV797493.1, read as the reverse complement.
TTGGTGCATATGACTTAGCGTTATATCAAGCGAATAAGTTTATTGGTCAACCTTTATGGGGCTCAATTGGTTACACATTACCAGCAACATTAGGTACACAAATTGCTGATCCAAATCGTCGTAACTTATTATTAATCGGTGACGGTTCACTTCAATTAACAGTTCAAAGTATTTCAACAATGATTCGTGAGAAATTAAAACCAGTATTGTTTGTCATCAATAATGATGGCTATACAGTAGAGCGTAAGATTCATGGTGAAAATGAACCATATAACGACATCTTTATGTGGGACTACAAAGCCTTACCAGCAGTCTTCGGTGCTAAAGATGATGTGAAAATCCATGATGTTTCAACAAGTGAAGAGTTGAAACAAGCCTTTGAAACTATTAAAGCTTATCCAGAAATGATGCACTTTGTAGAAGTGAAAATGGCAATGCACGACGCACCGCATAAATTAGAAGCTATTGGTAAAGCTTTCGCAAAACAAAATAGCTAAAGATAATTTGAAAAATAATACACATAAAAATGAATGAAGTGATTCGCACTTTCATTTAAAATCCCTGACGTTTAAAGTCGGGGATTTTTTTATGAGAACTTTTGATAAATGTAATTTTAAATCACTAAAAATTGACGATTCTAGAGGATGTTTTCAGTTTTTCTAAAAAAATATTTATTCATATAAAATGTATATTAATGCATAAAAATGGGTGGTTAAGTTCGTTCAATTCGTTAAATTTAAACTTAACATAGGGATATAAGCGATTAGGACGCTTGAATTACTAATCTGAAATATATATTTATTCATTTTTGCCAACATATTCTTCTGTATGAATTTGCATTATTATAAATAATTCGTTAATGTCTTTATGTAACATAAGAAATGGGGAGTTGGAAAAATAAAAAGAGAAGTAGAATTTGATTTTTATGTTTTCAACGACAATTAATCAATATAGGGAGTGCAAAAACATTGCAAAAAGCTAAAAAGCAAAACAAAGCTAAAAAGTCCCAAATTATGGACTGGACAACGTTTTATGGTACTGTCGCTATTTTATTAATTGCTGTCATTCCGATGATGGCATTTCCTAAAGCGAGTCAAAAAGTAATCACTGACATTAACGAAGCAGTATCCAATTCGCTAGGTGCAGTTTATTTATCACTGGGCTTAATTGTTTTAGGTTTCGTACTGTACATAGCATTTGGCAAATACGGAAACGTAACTCTGGGGAGAGCAAGTGATAAACCGGAATTCAGTAACTTTACTTGGGCAGCGATGCTGTTCTGTGCCGGTATCGGTTCAGATATTTTATACTGGGGCGTTATTGAATGGGCCTTCTATTTCCAAGTACCGCCACATGGCGAGAAAGGTATGACAGATGCTGCCTTAGAATATGCCACAATGTATGGTATGTTCCACTGGGGTCCAATTGCTTGGGCAATTTATGTTTTACCAGCTTTACCGATCGGTTACTTAGTTTTCGTGAAGAAAAAACCAGTTTATAAAATCAGTCAGGCTTGTCGACCGATTTTAAAAGGACAAACTGAAAAATTACCAGGTAAAATTGTCGATATCTTATTTATCTTCGGTTTACTTGGCGGTGCAGCTACATCACTTGGATTAGGTGTGCCAATGATTTCAGCTGGTATTGAACGTTTAACAGGTATTGATGGACAAAGTATGGTGTTACGTTCAGCGATTTTAATTACAATTACGGTTATTTTCGCAGTCAGCTCTTATACAGGACTGAAAAAAGGGATTCAACGTTTAAGTGACGTGAACGTTTGGTTGTCATTTATTCTATTAGGATTTGTCTTTATTGTAGGTCCAACTGTATTCATCATGGAAACAACAGTTACAGGCTTTGGGAATATGTTAAAGAATTTCTTCCAAATGGCTACATGGTTAGAACCATTTGGCGGTATTGACGGACGTAAGGAAACAAACTTCCCACAACAATGGACAATTTTCTATTGGTCATGGTGGATCGTTTATGCGCCGTTTATCGGACTCTTTATCGCACGTATTTCTAAAGGTCGTACGTTAAAAGAAGTCATCTTAGGTACGATTATTTACGGTACATTAGGTTGTGTCTTATTCTTTGGTATCTTTGGTAACTATGCAGTGTATCTTCAAATTACACATCAATTCGATGTTGTATCATTCTTGAATGCACATGGTACGGAAGCAGCCATTGTTGAAGTCATTCACCAACTACCGTTCCATAATATTATTGTCGTTCTATTCTTGATTTCAGCGTTCTTATTCTTAGCAACGACGTTCGACTCAGGTTCATATATTCTTGCTTCAGCATCTCAAAAGAAAGTAATTGGTGAACCATTACGCGCGAACCGTTTATTCTGGGCATTTGCGTTATGTTTATTACCATTCTCATTAATGCTAGTCGGTGGTCAACGTGCGCTGGATGTTCTGAAGACAGCTTCAATTCTAGCCAGTGTGCCGCTCATTGTGATTTTCGTCTTTATGATGATATCGTTTATTATCACCTTATCTAGAGACCGCGTTAAATTACAATTACGTGCCGCACGATTAAGAGAAGCAGAACATCGTTCCTTGAAGATTAATCAGATTGCGGAAGAACGTGAAGAGGAACAACACGCACAAAGATCTTAACGATTTATAAGTAGAATTACTTTTAAAGATAAAAAATGAATGAAAATGAAGTAGAAATAAAAAATGGCACGCATTCCAAATCTGGAGTGCGTGCCATTTTTATATCGATAAGTTATGGAAAGTGTATTATACATCTTTCGGGTCAGGAATTGGGAAATATTTAAAGATTTCGCCAGTACGGATGGCTTCATTAATTTGAGAAAGCCATTCGTAATAGATACGAGAATGTTCGAGTTGTGCATTGACGCGTTGTGCATAGTCATAAGTTGCTTCGTCGACATCATCTGATTCTAGAACGTGTTGAATAATTTGTTCTGCTTCATCAAGAGAAGCCATATTGACGTTTATTTCACGACTGAATTTCACATCGAAGAAGTGTCTGAAGAATACAAAGAAGTCTTTTTCAGCAACAAAATGTTGTTTACGACTGCCACGTGTAAATTGTTGTTTTACTAAGTCATACTCTTGTAGACGTTTCACACCTGTACTCATACTTGGCTTACTCATCTGCAACTTCTCGCGCATTTGATCCAAGGTCATATTATCTTCAAATACCATAGTCCCGTAAAGGTTGCCGACACTACGATTAATGCCGTACAAATCCATTGTTTCGCCAATCGCGTTAATCACTAAATCTTTAGCTTCTTCGATGGCTTGTTCATGTTGATTTGAACTTGTCATACTTAAACCTCCGTCCACTACATTTATATTCATTTTAGAGTTATTTCCCGCATTCGTCCAATGTTGAATCATGAATAGTATATCAAAGTACAGGATTATCTTTAACTTGCTATGCAGTGTGTTATATAAAAAGTGTGTTTGACACTTTCTCTTTATTCATGCTAACATAAACTTTGTAAAATTCGTTAAATAAAAATTTAACAAAGTTAACGGGGGTCTAAATGATGGAACTTGTAAAGCGTTTATCTCACCAACAATACATTGATGGTGAGTGGATAGACAGTGCGAACCAAGCCGCACGTGAAATAATCAATCCTTATAATCAAGAAGTTATATTCGAAGTATCAGAAGCAGCAGCTGAAGATGCAGAACGTGCAGTAAAAGCAGCAAGACGTGCTTTTGATCAAGGTGACTATGCGAATGAAACAAGTGAAGTCAAAGGACAAAAAGTCAGAGCAATTGCTGACAAGATTAAAGAAAATCGTGAAGAACTTGCGAAACTAGAAACGTTAGATACTGGTAAAACGTACGAAGAATCACTTGCAGATATGGATGACATCCATAACGTCTTTATGTATTTTGCGGGGTTAGCTGATAAAGACGGCGGTGAAATGATTAATTCACCAATTCCAGGTACAGAAAGTAAAGTTGTGAAAGAACCAGTCGGTGTGGTTACACAAATTACACCTTGGAACTATCCTTTACTACAAGCATCATGGAAAATTGCGCCAGCCTTAGCTACAGGTTGTTCATTAGTGATGAAACCTAGTGAAATCACACCATTGACAACTATTCGTGTATTCGAATTGATGGAAGAAGTCGGTTTCCCTAAAGGTGTTATTAATTTAGTATTAGGTGCCGGTTCAGTTGTAGGTGATGTTTTATCAGGTTCACCAGAAGTAGACTTAGTGTCATTTACAGGTGGTATCCAAACTGGTAAACACATTATGAAACAAGCAGCAAATCATGTAACAAATGTCGCATTAGAACTTGGCGGTAAAAATCCTAACGTCATTTTTGAAGATACTGACTTTGATTTAGCAGTTGATCAAGCGCTAAACGGCGGCTATTTCCATGCAGGTCAAGTATGTTCAGCAGGTTCACGTATCATTGTTCAAAACTCAATTAAAGATAAGTTCGAAGAAGCGTTGATTAAACGCGTGAAAAATATTTGTCTTGGTAATGGGTTTGATGAAGATACTGAAGTGGGTCCATTAATCTCAGCGGAACATTTAGCAAAAGTTGAAGGTTATATGGATGTTGCGAAAGAAGAAGGCGCAACGATTGCGACAGGCGGTAAACGTCCTGATCGTGATGACTTGAAAGATGGCTTCTTCTTTGAACCGACAGTGATTACAGATTGTGATACGTCAATGCGTATCGTACAAGAAGAAGTATTCGGACCTGTTGTGACAGTTGAAGGGTTTGAAGATGAAGCGGATGCGATTCGTTTAGCGAACGATTCAATTTATGGTTTAGCAGGTGCAGTGTTCTCTAAAGACATCGGCAAAGCGCAACGTGTCGCAAGCCGATTACGTATGGGTACAGTATGGATTAATGATTTCCATCCTTACTTCGCACAAGCACCTTGGGGCGGCTATAAACAATCAGGTATCGGTCGTGAATTAGGTAAAGAAGGTTTAGAAGAGTACTTAGTTTCTAAACACATTTTAACGAACTATCATCCAGAACAAGTGAATTGGTTTAAAGGCTAATGCATTTTAAATAAAGCGAGAATACAGGTGAAATAATTTTCGCCTCTCTGTTCTCGCTCTCTTTTTGGACAAATTAAGATAAATCGAGCATAACCATTTTCTATAGGAGGAAGACATAAATGAGTAAATCTTATGATTATGATTATATTATTATCGGCGGGGGCAGTGCCGGTTCAGTTTTAGGTAATCGTTTAAGTGTAGACAAGAACAATGAGGTATTAGTATTAGAAGCAGGACGCAGCGACTATTTCTGGGATTTATTTATTCAAATGCCAGCAGCATTAATGTATCCATCAGGAAATCGTTTCTACGACTGGATTTATGCGACAAACAACGAACCACATATGGGCGGTCGCCAAGTTGCACACGCACGCGGTAAAGTATTAGGCGGTTCAAGTTCAATCAACGGTATGATTTACCAACGTGGTAACCCGATGGACTATGAAAAATGGGGTTCACCAAAAGGTATGGAAACTTGGGATTACGCACATTGCTTACCATACTTCAAACGTTTAGAAACAACATTCGGTGCAGAACAAGATGACGAATATCGTGGTCATCATGGTCCGATTAAATTAAAACGTGGACCAGCGAAAAACCCATTATTCCAAGCGTTCTTTGATGCAGGTGTGCAAGCAGGCTACAATAAAACACCTGATGTGAACGGTTTCCGTCAAGAAGGTTTCGGACCTTTCGACAGCCAAGTTCATAATGGTCGTCGTGTATCAGCTTCACGTGCTTACTTACATCCAGTAATGAAACGTAAAAATTTACATGTTAAAACACGTGCGTTTGTGACGAAATTAAACTTTGAAGGTAATAAGGTTACAGGCGTGACATTTAAACGTAATGGTAAATTACACACGGTTACCGCAAAAGAAGTCATCTTATCAGGTGGTGCCTTCAATACACCGCAATTACTTCAATTATCAGGTATCGGTGATTCTGAACACTTGAAATCATTAGGTATTGAACCACGTATTCACTTACCTGGTGTCGGTGAAAACTTCGAAGACCACTTAGAAGTGTACATTCAACACGCAGCATCTCAACCTGTGTCAGAACAACCAAGTTTAAATCCATTAAAAATGCCATTTATCGGTTTACAATGGATCTTCAGCCGTACAGGACCAGCCGCAACGAACCACTTTGAAGGTGGCGGATTCGTACGTTCAAACGATGATGTGAAGTATCCAAACTTGATGTTCCACTTCTTACCGTTAGCGGTACGTTATGATGGCGAGAAAGCAGAAACAAAACATGGTTTCCAAGTACACGTTGGACCAATGTATTCTAACTCTCGCGGCAGCTTGAAGATTAAATCAACAGACCCATTTGAACATCCTGACTTTGTGTTCAACTATCTTTCAACAGAAGAAGATAAACGTGAATGGGTAGAAGCTATTCGTGTTGCACGTAATATCTTATCTCAACCTGCACTTGCACCTTATAACGATGGAGAAATTTCTCCAGGACCAGAAGTTCAAACAGATGAAGAAATTTTAGATTGGGTACGCCGCGACGCTGAAACAGCATTACACCCTTCATGTAGTGCGAAAATGGGACCTGCTTCAGACCCAATGGCCGTTGTAGACCCATTAACAATGAAAGTACATGGCATGGAAAACTTACGTGTTGTTGATGCATCAGTCATGCCTACAACAACAAACGGTAATATTCATGCGCCTGTCTTAATGATTGCGGAAAAAGCTGCAGATATTATTTTAGGCAATGATCCAATGAAACCAGAATATATGGATTATTATGTACATGGTAAACATGATAAAAATGCAGGAACAGTTCAATAATTAACGTTTTAAAAGGAGTCTTCAAATAGTGGAGGACTCCTTTTTTTATATACTTTTAGAAAGTCTGTTTATTGCCATACGATGATGCAAAATTATAAATGTTTAAGTTTTGATACATAGGGATAAGAGAAACGTAACGAGGAAGTGTACAAAAGTAAATTTCATGTTAAAAATATTTATCAAAATAAAAAAGTGTGAAACTTTTGAAATTTACTAAAATAGTTATAGACACTTCTTGAAATTTCAGTATAATTAACTCAATTAGCAATTTTTAAACGAAACTAAATGTTGAACAAGCGAAACAAAGGTTTGGAGAAAACGAGGAGGAATTTTTTCTATGAAAAAATTAGATTTTCTTCCGAATAGACGGAACAAGTATTCTATACGTAAATTTACCGTAGGAACAGCTTCGATTCTATTAGGAACAATGTTGATTTTAGGAGTAAACGATGAAGCCAGAGCAGCTGAAAACAGCACATCTGATTCATCAGGCAGCAGCTCAAGCAGCTCGACGGGAAGTGGCGACACTTCAACAACTGAGTCAACTACAGAAACTACACCGACACAAGAGACACAAACAAATACGCCAGAAACAACGACGAATACGACAGAAACAGCACCACAAGTTGATACCTCTCCACCACAAGAACCGGCTCAAAATACAACTGAAACAACAGAAACACCTGCGACATCCACGCCATCTGGTGAGACGTCTGCGCCAACAACTGACCCTGCGCCAGCACCAGATACGACTACAGAACAAGATTCAACACCTTCTAATCAAGAATCTTCAACATCAACACCTTCAGAAACACCAACACCTTCACAGCCATCATCCAATGAATCATCTCAAACACAAAGTACTCCTGATACTAAGACAACACCTTCAACAGACGCACCTTCATCATCAAACGACACTTCATCAGACTCTCAAAAAACACCGTCAAATGATACATCATCAGAATCTCAAATGGCACCATCAAATGACACATCAAAGCCAGATACATCAACAGGAACGTCAGATGCACCATCAACAACTGACAGTAATACTACAAATAGTACAGCTAATGATACTTCTACACCAAATTCAACGAATGACACAACAATTTCATCTATTGAATCACCAACACCGACATTGTCTCAGGATTTGTCACAAACATTGAATAGCAGTACAGATAAGGAAAGTGCTTTAACAGATTATTTAGCAACTGAAGAAAATTTATCACCTGAAGCAGCACAACAAGTGGTAGATGGTATGGCAGTAGATGCGAATACTGCGACAGATGAAGAAATCGCAGGTGCTTTATTGACTTCTTATTTACTGAATACATCGAGCGCACCTGGCAGTGATCCTGTGGGTGAATTACCATTAACAACATCTACACAATCATCAACGACATCAAGTTCAACAAGTATTTCACCGACGTTTCGTATGATGGCATTTTCAGCATATGCAGCACCAGCACCAGCGACACAAGTCAGCACGTGGGATCAGTTTATTGCGGCGTTAAATGACAAAACAGTCTCTAATATTCAATTGACTGGCAATATCACAGGTACAAGCTCACCGAACCTTCAAACTTCAACAGGACGCTCTGTGACGATTGATGGTGGCGGTTATACGTTGAATACGGGAACGAATATTATTAATGCCCCAGCAACATCAGGCAGTTGGAATATGACGTATCAAAATATGAATATTACAACAGGCAATACAGGTGGTTTAGTAAACTTCGGCGCAAGTACGACGACTAACAACACTATCTCGTTCAATAACGTCAAACATACTGGCAGTAACTTGGTGAGCAGTACACTCGCAAACCAAAACGTGAATGTTAATATTAGCGGCAACTTCAGTTCAATTAGTAATGACAGTACTTTAAACCGTTCAAACATTGGTGCGAAGAATATCAATATTGCGGCAGATGCGACAGTTAATATTACACGTACTGGTTTAGGTAACGCACTGCAAGTGGTTGATGACGGTGTAATTACAACAGGTACGAATTCAAATATTACAATGAACGTTTCGCCAACCAACCCATGGGGCACAACGAACGGAACAACTGCATTCCAAGTCGGTAATGGTGGCTCTGTGTTAATCGGTGATGGTTCGACATTAAATATTACAGGTCAAAATATTTTTGACTTTGCGAATGATGGCACGCTTTACACAGGTGCGAATTCTACAATCAATATCAGTCAAAAAGGTAACGGTAACATTGTAGATATGGGGACTGGCAGTACTTTCGAAGTTGGCCAATACTCTAAATTCATCGCATATTCCGATGGACATCGTGCGGGTGATTACTCAAACAACAACCTGATAGGATTAGATGGTAACTCTCAAATTTTAATTGATGAGTACGCGACATTATTCTTAGATGCAAAAAACCATCAATGGAACCCAGATACTAAGACACAAGTCGGCGCTTATAATGACTTAGTCAACATTAATGCGACAGGTACACAAAGTGCATTATTATGGGTGAAAGATAATGCGACATTAGACTTGCGTACAGATAACCGTGACTATTACGCGGAAGTTTTATCGATTCCTTTAGGCGGTACAAGTCAAAACCGCCAATTTATCTTTGATAATGCGAACTATATCAACTTCCAAAAGAATAGTATTGTCACAAGTGGTCAAAGTACAAATGGCAGTAAGCCGAACTTGATTTATATGGATCCTGGCTCTCCAGGTTATATGAAGTGGAATGGCTCTTATATTGTTAAAACTTGGAATGCGACACACTTTAGTGATCCGAATCAAAGTGCAGATGCGGATACAGTTTGGTCTGACGTCGTAGATTTACAAGCAGCACAAAAAGGTTTCTCTACAGGTACACCAACTTATAATACAACAGAATCTACAAGTGCCAGCTCAACACCTTCAGGTACAAGCAGTAAAGACTTAAGTACTTTAAACTTAAATACGATTCAAAGAATTGTGTTAATCAGTAATAACTCAGTCAACCCTGAAGCTGTGCCGGCGCAAACAACCGTAGAAACAATTGAGCCAAGTACAAGTTATCAAGCTGTTTCAGACCCGACAAAACCGCTTGGTACTGAAACGATTGTGGTAGAAGGTGTACCAGGTTCACAAACTGTAACAACAGAACCAGGTAAAGATACTATTGTGAACGTGACACAACAGCCAACAAACGAAGTTATAGGTGTGAATAATGTACAAGCGACGACAACAACTATTCCTTACAACACACAATATGTCGGTGTAAACCAACCAACAGATTATACAAACGTGCGTACACAAGGCCAAGCAGGATCAACAACAACGACAACGACTTATACGGTTGACACAGCGACAGGTCAATTATCTAATCCAGTGACTACTACATCGACAGTTCAACCTGTGACACAAGTCATTGAAAAAGGGACAGTTCAAACAACAACAGCAGATGTACCATATGAAACGATTTATAGAGAAAATCCAAACTTACCTCAAGGTACACAAAACGTTATACAACAAGGGGTAACGGGTCAAACACAAACGACAACGACTTATACAGTGAACCAGACAACAGGTGCATTAGAAAATCCGACAAAATCAACAACGACATTAACACAAAAGCAAGATCAAATTATTGAAGTAGGATCAGGTGTGACAACATCAACAACTTCACCGATTCCATCAGGTACGACATATGTTGCAGATCCAAACCCTGATTCAGGAGTTGGAGACCAAACAGTTGTGACGCAAGGTCAAGATGGTGTCGCAACAACAGTAAAAGAACCTGGTCAAGAAGCAGTTACAACAACGACAACACCAGCTGTTGATGAAGTCATCAGTGTGGATAATGTTGATACTAACGTGACACCGATTCAATATAATACGGTGTATCGTTATAACCCGGATTTAGCAGTAGGAACAACGAATACGTTAGTTCAAGAGGGACAAAATGGTTCAACAACGACTACAACAACGTATGATGTAGATGCGACAACAGGTGCATTATCTAACCCGCAAACTGTGACAAATACAATCAATCCAGTTGACCAAGTCTATGAATATGGACCAGTCGCAGGCGATACAGTGTATCAAGTCGACCCGAACTTACCATACAACCAAACAAATACAGTGCCAGGCACGCCAGGGGACCCGAACGATCCAAACAACTTGCCGACGGACACAATTGTTTATGTTGGTAATGTCAGCACATCAACAACACCAATTATTCATAGTACGGAATACATTGGTGTGAATGAACCGACGACGTATAGAAATGTAGTGGCTGAAGGCAGTGATGGTTCAACAACAACGACAACAACATATGAGGTCAATCCTCAAACAGGTGAATTGATTAATCCGCAAACTAATACAGAAACAGTGCCTGCAGAAAATCGCGTAATTGAAAAAGGGACAGTCCAAGTCACAACAGCAGAAGTACCATATGAAACGACTTATAGAGAAAACCCAGATTTACCACAAGGCACAGAAAATGTGTTGCAAGAAGGTGTGGTAGGTCAAACACAAACAACAACAACTTATACAATCAACAGCACAACAGGTGAATTAGAAAGTCCCGTTTCAAATACAGATACTTTAGTACAAGCACAAGACCGTATTATTGAAGTGGGTACAGGTACGACGTCTGTCACAACTACACCAATTCCAGCGACAACGGTTTACCAAGCGAACCCTGACAAAGATTCAGGTACAGGTGACCAAATTGTGATTGTTGAAGGTCAAGATGGTGTGTCAACAACAGTGAAAGAACCAGGTCAAGAAGCGGTTACAACGACAACCACACCAGCGGTTAATGAAGTCATCGGTGTAGATAATGTTGATTCAGCGACAGCACCGATTCCATATGAAACAATCAACCGTTATAACCCAACATTACCTGTTGGTTCACAAAATGTGGTCGTTCAAGAAGGACAAGAGGGTACCGCAACGACAATCAAGACATATGAAGTTGACCCGGCAACAGGTGCGTTATCTAATCCGGTGACAACGGAAGAAGTGTCTCCATCAACACCGCGTATCGTAGAATACGGACCAGTTGAAGGTAATACGGTTTATCAAGTCGACCCGAACTTGCCATACAACCAAACAAATACAGTACCAGGTACACCTGGAGATCCAAATGATCCGAATAACTTACCGACGGATACTATTGTGTATGTCGGTAACGTCAATACAACAAATGAAACATTACCTTATGACACGCAATATGTAGGTGTTAATCAACCGACAGATTATACAAATGTACAAACAGCGGGTCAAAATGGTGTGACGACAACGACAACAACTTATGAAGTCGATCCAAAAACGGGTACATTGATTAATCCATCTATTTCAACACAAACGACACAACTTGTGACAGAAGTGGTTGAAAAAGGAACAGTCCAAGTTGCGACAACACCAGTACAATATGAAACGATTTATCAAGAAAATGCGAATTTACCTGTAGGCGTTCAAAATGAAATCCAACCAGGTGTGGTTGGGGAAATAACAACGACAACAACGTATACAGTGAATCCTGAAACAGGCGCATTAGAAAATCCATCATCAACAGATGCGACAACAGTTCAAAAACAAGACCGTATTATTGAAGTCGGTACAGGTACAACTGTTGTGACTACAGATCCGATAGCGTCGACAACGGTTTACGAAGCAAACCCTAATCCAGATGCGGGCACAGGTGATTACACAGTAATAACACCTGGACAAGCAGGTGAAACGACAACTACGAAAGAACCTGGTCAAGAGCCAGTCACTGAAATTACGACACAACCTGTGAATGAAGTCATTGGTGTGGATAACGTAGATACAACAACAGAAACAATTCCGTATCAAACAGAAACACGTTATAACCCGAACTTGCCAGTAGGCAGTACAGATGTAGTGGCACAACCAGGTCAAGATGGTGTGATTACGACAACGACAACGTATGACGTAGATACAACGACAGGACAACTGTCTAATCCACAAGTGTCAACAGAGACAACACAACCTGTGACACAAATTATCGAATATGGTCCGGTTGCCGGAGAAACGATTTATCAAGCAGACCCAAACCTGCCATATAATGAAACAACGACGGTTGAAGGTACGCCTGGCGATCCGAATGACCCGAATAATCTGCCTACAAACACAGTGATTAAAGTAGGTAATACAACACATGAACTCGCAACATTACCTTATGACACGCAATATGTAGGTGTGAGTCAACCGACAGATTATACAAATGTCAGAACAGAAGGACAAGAAGGTTCAACAGCTACGACAACGACGTATACAGTGGACCCAGATACAGGTGCGTTATCAAATCCGGTCACTTCTGTTCAAACGATTGGACCAGTTACACAAGTGGTTGAAAAAGGAACGGTTCAAACGACAACAGCGGATGTCCCATATGAAACGATTTATAGAGAAAACCCAGATTTACCACAAGGCACACAAAATGTGGTACAACAAGGCGTGGTTGGTCAAACACAAACAACGACAACGTATATGGTAAATCCAGAAACAGGTGCGTTAGAAAGTCCGACATCTGACACAATAACTACGGTTTACAAACAAGACCAAATCATTGAAGTAGGTACAGGTGTAACGACATCTACAACGTTACCGATTTTACCGACAACAACTTACCAAGCGAACCCTGATGCAGACCCTGGCACAGGAGACCAAGTTATCTTAGTGCCTGGTCAAGAAGGTGTTGCGACAACGGTAAAAGAGCCAGGTAAAGAAGCGGTCACTACAACAACTACAGAACCGGTAAATGAAGTGATTGGCGTGGATAACGTGGATACTACAACGAGCACGACAGCTTATGATACGATTACACGTTATAATCCGAACTTGCCGACAGGCAGTACAAATGTAGTCGTTCAACAAGGTCAAGATGGCGTTACAACAACGACAACTACGTATGAAGTAGACCCGACAACAGGCCAATTATTAAATCCGCAAGTAGAAACAAACACAACAGAACCAGTGAGTCAGATTGTGGAATATGGTCCTGTCGCAGGCAATGTCGTGTATCAACCTGACAGTAATGTACCTTATAATCAAACTAATACTATTGAAGGTACACCTGGAGATCCAAATGATCCGAATAACTTACCGACAGATACAGTTGTCAAAGTGGGTAATGTGCAAACGGATGTGACGACACAACCATATGAAACAACATATGTAGGTGTGAGTCAGTCGACAGATTACACAAATGTTCAAACACAAGGTCAAGACGGTACAACGATTACCACAACAACGTATCAAGTGGATCCAAACACAGGTTCACTATCAAACCCTGTGACTGCAGTTCAAACGATTGCGCCAGTGACACAAGTGGTTGAAAAAGGAACAGTTCAAACAACAACAGCGGATGTCCCATATGAAACGATTTACAGAGAAAATCCTGATTTACCACAAGGTACACAAAATGAAGTTCAAACAGGTATTACAGGTCAAACACAAACAACAACGACTTACACAGTGAACACACAAACAGGTGCACTAGAAAGTCCAGTTGAAAACACAACGACATTAGTTGAAAAGCAAGATCGCATTATTGAAGTGGGTACAGGCGTAACAACGTCTACGACAACACCAATCCCACCTGAAACAACTTATCAAGCAAATCCTGATAATGATCCAGGTGTCGGCGAACAAACGATTATTACACAAGGTCAATCTGGTGTATCAACGACAGTTAAAGAACCTGGGCAAGAGGCAGTTACGACAACGACAACAGAACCTGTGACGGAAGTCATTGGCGTAGATAATGTGGATGTGACACAACAAGATATTCCGTATAACACGATTGAACGTTATAATCCGAATTTACCAGTGGGTACAACGAATTCAGTGGCACAAGAAGGGCAAACGGGTCTTAAAACAACAACGACAACGTATGAAGTTGACCCAGATACAGGCGCATTATTAAATCCTGCGATTAATACAACAGAAACTGCGCCAGTAGATCGTATTATTGAATATGGTCCAGTGGCAGGAGAAGTAATTTATCAACCGGACCCAAGCTTACCAGTAGGCCAACAAACGACTACTGAAGGTGTACCAGGGGATCCAAACGATCCAAATAACTTACCGACAGATACGGTTGTTAAAGTAGGTAATGTCGATACTGCGACAACAATCTTACCGCATGATGTGACATACGTGGCAGTAGATCAACCGACAGATTATAAAAATGTCGCAACAACAGGTGTCGATGGTTCAACGACTACTACAACAACGTATCAGGTGGATCCAAATACAGGTGTGTTAAGCAATCCGACATCAGTTAATCAAACAACAGAACCTGTGACAGAAGTTGTGGAAATCGGTACGCAACAAGTCACTACAGCTGAAGTACCTTATACAACGATTTATAGAGAGAACCCAGACCTTGCGGAAGGCACACAAAATGAACTTCAAGCAGGTGTCATTGGGCAGACACAAACGACAACAACTTATAGCGTGAATCCAGAAACTGGAGAGTTATACAATCCAGTTGCGAATACAGTAACGCTGACTGAAAAACAAGATCGTATTGTAGAAGTCGGCACTGGCGTGACAGTAACAGACACGACAGTGATTCCGCCGACGACAACGTATGAAGCAGCACCGAACCCAGATGCAGGTGTTGGTAACACGACAGTGATTACAGAAGGTGTACCAGGTGAATCAACAACAACGAAAGCACCAGGACAAGATCCAGTTACTGAAACAACAACACCGCCTGTCAACGAAGTGATTGGTGTTGATAATGTAGACACAACAACAGATACGATTCCATTCGATACGCAATATGTAGCAGTAGATCAACCTATCGGCTATGAAAATGTGGCGACATCAGGTCAAAATGGTACAACAACGACAACAACAACGTATCAAGTCGACCCGAATACAGGTGCATTGATTTCTCCAGAAACAACAACGACGACAGAACAACCAGTGGCACAAGTGATTGAAATCGGTACAAAACAAGTGACAACAAACGATATTCCATTTAATACAACGTATGTCGATAATCCGAACTTGCCAGTAGGAACTGAAAACGAAGTCCAAGCAGGTATTGTGGGACAAGAAGAAATCACAACAACATATACTGTAAATCAGACAACAGGCGCACTTGAAAATCCAGTGTCTGTGACAACAACACAAGTTGAAAAACAAGATCGTATTATCGAACGTGGTACAGGTGTCACAACAACTGAAGTGACAGAGCTGCCACCGAAAACAATCTATGTTGCGGATTCAGATAGTGATGCAGGTGTGGGCGGTACGACTGTTCTTACGCCAGGTCAAGCAGGTTCAACAACGACAACGACTGAACCAGGTCAAACACCTGTCACTGAGACAGTTACGGCTGTAGACCAAGTTGTAGGTGTTGATAACGTAGATACAAGCACAACAGATGTTCCGTTTGAAACGCAATATGTCGGTGTGAACCAGCCTGTGGGTTATGAAAATGTTGCAACGACAGGTCAAAACGGTACAGAAACAACGACAACAACGTATGATGTGAATCCGGAAACTGGAGCGTTGACGAACCCTCAAGTTTCAACAACATCAACACCAGCTACTGCACAAGTTGTGGAAATTGGTACAATGCAAGTTGAAACTAACGATGTGAATTACGAAACAATTTATAGAGAAAATCCAGACTTGCCTGCAGGTACACAAAATGAAATTCAAGCAGGTATTACAGGACAAACTCAAACAACAACAACTTATACAGTAAATGCGCAAACAGGTGCGTTAGAAAATCCAACTTCAAATACAGTAACAACAAAAGAAGTACAAAACCGTATTGTGGAAGTTGGTACAGGTGTAACGACACAAACTACGACACCAATCGCACCAACAACAAGTTACACCGCAAACCCTGATACAGCGCAGCCAATCGGAGAACAAACAGTGATCACAGAAGGTGTGCCAGGTGAATCGACAACAACGAAAGCACCAGGACAAGAGCCTGTTACTGAAACAACAACGCAACCTGTGAATGAAGTCATTGGTGTAAATAATGTGACACAAACAGAAACGGATGTACCATATGAAACAATTATCCGTTATAATCCGAATCTGCCAGTCGGCACAACGGATTATGTAGCACAAACAGGACAAAATGGTTCAACTATTTCTACAACAACTTATGAAGTTGATACAAACACAGGTGCATTGATTAATCCGAACACACAAACAACAACAATTGATCCAATAAATCAAATTGTAGAATACGGACCAGTTGCTGGCGGTACAACATATCAAGCAGACCCGACATTACCAGCTGGTCAAACAAGTACAGTACCAGGTCAACCAGGAGATCCGAATGATCCGAATAATCTGCCGACGGATACTGTGGTAAAAGTGGGCAACGTGACAACAGAAACAAGCCCAGTTCCTTATAACACACAATATGTAGGTGTTAGTGAACCGACAACGTATACAAATGTTCAAACACCAGGTCAAAATGGTACTGAGACAACAACGACAACGTATACTGTGAACCCAGAAACAGGTGCACTTGAAAGTCCAGCAACTACAACAACGACAATCCCTTCAACAACTGAAGTGATTGAAAAAGGTACAGTACAAGTTGTAAATACGGATATTCCTTACGACACAGTATATAGAGAAAATCCAGATTTACCTGTAGGTACACAAAATGAAATTCAAGCAGGTAGCGTTGGCACATCACAAACAACAACAACTTACCAAGTGAATGGTCAAACAGGTGCGTTAGAAAATTCAACGTCAGAAACAACAATTCTATCTGGTGCACAAACACGCATAATTGAAGTAGGTGTCGGCACAACTGTTACGACAACAGATGTGATTGAGCCTAAGACAAACTATGTCGCAAATCCAGATGCAGACCCAGGCACAGGTGATCAAACAGTCATCACACCAGGTGAGCCAGGTGAATCGACAACAACGAAAGCACCAGGTCAAGAGCCTGTCACTGAAACAACAACACCAGCTGTTGATGAAGTGATTGGTGTAGACAATGTGGATACGAC